>JBDSHB010000001.1:0-3635 GCA_039918695.1 Nitrospirales bacterium
CGAGGCGGTGGTTCTTCGGAGTGATGCTCAATTTTCTTTTCTTGTTTTTTTCTGTTGCGGCTATAAAAACTTCCTTTCTGGCCCACATCTCCATCCTCGACTGTTGACGTGGATTGAATTGGAGGAAGAGCTGGCGGGGGTGAATTGGTGATTTCCATAGTGCACCTTTACATTTGTGGGTGATTATGGTGCTTGTGAGGCGTTTCCCTCTCTTGCTACTACTTATCGTCAAAATGTTCTCAATCTTAAATACAGGTGTAGAAAGATGTCGTCAGTCAGTGCGCAAGCAGGGCATCATTTGGTCTTGCGCATGCTTTCCCGACGCTCTGCGCCTCCAAGGCGCTTTAGCCTAGGCAGAAGAAATCAATTGCCAAAATGAGTTTGTTCTAATTTCTAAATGATGACAAGAAGTTGGTATGGCCGTATAATCCATAGAAATGACGCCTCAAACTTCCCTGTCTTCGATGGGTCTCGATCTCTCGCGTTTGTCCTCTACTCTCCGAAACCATCTTCCATTCACTGCCGAACTTGACCAATGCATACCGTTGGCGGGCGATGCTTCGAACCGTCGTTATTACCGTTTGCACCTGTCCATGGCTCCAGTTACTTCTGTGATTCTGATGCAGTTAGCTGATCCGGAAGGGTTTAAAGTCTCTGAGGAGGCTGTGAGTGGGGTCGGGGGAGAAGTCACCGAATTGCCGTTCACGAATATTCTGAAACATCTGCAGAAGAATGGCGTTCAGGTTCCTGTGTTATATTTTTACGATGAAGCCTGTGGCCTGCTCTATCTCGAGGATTTTGGTGACCTGACTCTGGCCCAAGCCTGGCAGAAGTCTTCTCCCGGTACGGGGGAGGATTTATATTGCCAGGCCGTTGACCAACTCGTTCACCTTCATCTACAGGCCTCACATCCTTCCACTGTTCCCTGTGTGGCCTTTACACGATCTTTTGATATGCCCCTGTATCTCTGGGAGTTTGACCATTTTTTGGAATATGGCATTGTAGCGAGAGACCGGCCCATGTGTGTCGACGATTATGTGCCCGTTCGCGAAGAATTCAAGGAGATTGCTGAATGGTTAACCGCGCAACCGCAGGTATTTACTCATCGTGATTACCATTCCCGTAACTTGATGGTGGATGGGGAACGTCTGGGCGTCATTGATTTTCAAGATGCCTTGATGGGTCCGGTGACATATGATCTTGCCTCCCTGCTGAGGGATTCGTACATCTCTCTCGATGAGGAGCTAATCGATCGCCTTATCGCTCGTTACATAGAAGGAATGCGCCAGAATCTATCATTGTCGCAACAATCGGCTATGCTATTACATGATCCTGTGGCGTTTCGTCGGCTGTTTGACTTTACGAGTATTCAACGCAATCTGAAGGCTGCCGGGCGGTTTGTGTATATTGATCGGGTGAAAGGGAATTCAAGCTTTTTGGCCTCAATTCCTCAGACATTAAAGAATGTCCGTGCGAATTTAGATAAATATCCCCAACTCCACCGATTGCGCACTCACCTCTCTCCGTATATTCCTGAATGGCGCTAACGTCTTGCTTATGAAGGCCATGATTTTGGCCGCGGGTCTAGGCACTCGCCTTCGGCCGTTGACCAACACGATTCCCAAACCGTTATTGCCGGTTGGAGGGACGCCGCTCATTATTTGGAATTTGTTGTTGTTGCGAGCATGTGGAATTCGTGACGTCATCATCAATCTGCATTATTTGGGGCATTTGATCGAAGAGGCGATTGGTGATGGATCAGGTTGGGATATGCGGGTAAGGTATTCCCATGAACCAACCCTGTTAGGAACGGGTGGTGGACTAAAAGCGGCTGACTGGTTTTTTGAACAACACCCGTTTTTGGTTATAAATGGTGATACGTTGATCGATTTGGATGTGAAGACATTGGTAGAGTTCCATCAGACTCATGGTGGTGTGGCCACCTTGGTCCTTCGTGATGATCCACAAGCGGCCCAATGGGGAGCAGTTGAATCGGACGCACAAAATCGCATTTTCAGAATAAATGGTCGAGGAATGAGCAATGCCGAATTGACCGGCCCTCTGTTCGAACGAATGTTTGCAGGGGTCCATATACTCCATCCATCTATTCTCCACGATGCTCCTGCGGATAGGTCGTTTTCCATCATCGACTCTTATACGGATGAGCTTGCGCGGGGTTCAAAATTATTTGGATTTCTTCATGCCGCCTATTGGTCCGATATCGGAACGATGGCGCGTTATGTTCAGGCGCAAGCCGATGCGGAGGCCGGAGTGATTGCCCCAACGACCTAAGGAGGTCCTTCTGATAGGCGGCCCAGCATTTCCCTCCATGGATTGAGTTGTCTGGCGTATGCTGCGAGTACGTTGGTTAGGAATTGCCGCCAAAAAACACACCTCTTTTGACGGGTTGACGTCCAGAGAAGCTTGCCAAAAGATATCGATATCAGGTTTATTATCTAAATACTCCCTGTGTTTTTCCCATTCCTTGCGGCAGGGTGGAGGTAATCGTGGCCACTTTTAATCAACTCCATCATCTACTAGAAAAGTCCTTGCGGGATTTTCAAGCTGAATCGAGTGATCTTTCCGATACGCAAGAACAGGAACTCACCCAGGCCCTTCACCGATTGACGGGTCGACTCACCGAAATTCTTTCGACAAATTCCGACCCATTTCCTACCGACGATTTGCCTTCGGTTTGCGATCAGACCGTTTCGCTGAGGGCTCCTATTTTTCTACCGGAACCACCTCAGATCCATTTCGTGACTTCGTGTGATGGTGTGGTCCTCATGGCCAATGAGGTGGTGGGTGATGTCCTGGGGATGGATCTGGGTGAAATAGGGCAGATTTCTATTGCCGATTATGTTGCTCATGAGGAATGGAAAATTCTTCGAAGCCATCTTTGTGCGCTTGACGTTCCTCCTAAGCTCTTGAAAAGCATGCTGACGATTCTCCCAGCGGGGAAACCATCGCGAACGGTCCCATGTGTGGTAACGCCTATGTTCGATCAGTCGCAGAAGGTGACTGCTTGGCATTGGGGATTGATCCTGGAAGCGGAGCACTCTTCCTCTCAGTCTTTTATCCAATTGATGCAGAGTCTCGAATCGCAACTGTATGCCGGTCAGAGTATGGATGTGTGTCTGACGAAGATTTGTGATGGCCTTGTGCGAGCCTTTGGTTTCCCCTTTGTGTGGGTGGCCACGGTGCGAAAGGGTTGTGTGGCCCAGTTACGCGCGCATGCGATAGCTGAGGCTTTTGACTGGGAGTCACAGGGAGCACTGTGGTGGAGCGAGGTTTCGCAGCAAGGTGAGTTATTTCAGGCATGTGAGGCCTCCGAAATATCACTTCTTTCTCCTTGTTGTCCTCTAAAAGGTGACATGGTCTGGTTTCCGACCGGATTTCAGTTTCACCAAACCTGGGGTGTTCCCCTGTCTTTACAAGAGAATTGTTCCGGTATGCTGGTGGTGTGTTCTGAAAGTCCACAGCCGGTTGATCCGACGGTGCTTGGATGGTTACAAGCATTAGGTTATGAAATCGAACGGTTGATGGCGCGTGGAAGGCAGCTGGATCAATGGGTATTGCAAAGTGTGGCTATGGGCTCAGTATTTGATCCAATCTGTGTGACAGACACCCAAGGT
>JBDSHB010000002.1:0-3652 GCA_039918695.1 Nitrospirales bacterium
CGATTCCTAAGAGCCTATAGATGATTATCCATAGGAAATAGCGTCCTATGCGAGAGTAGGACAAATACCACATTAATATCTGAAAATGGGTGGCGCGTTGTTGAAAGGTCAGGGCAAAGAGCGGAAACTACATGCGGGGACTTACTACGTTAACCGTGCCAACGGTCGTCACGGTCTTTAAAGCCTTTAGAGCGAAGGCCTAAACGCAAGGATGAGCTTCATATGTTTGAAATAGGGTAGAAACAAGGCAATTTGGCAAAAATTCAATTTCTGAATCATGCCAACAGCCTTGTGGGGCTAACTAGTAAATACAATAGAAAGTGGCGTCCCCAACGGGATTCGAACCCGTGTTGCCAGCTTGAAAGGCTGGCGTCCTAGGCCAGGCTAGACGATGGGGACGCAATATTTCAGGATATGTATTGGCCTTTTATGATAAACACGGAAGCGATGGACCCAGCATTCTATCAATGAGGAAAACACGAGTCAAACCAAGAAGTTATTCTCAACCGTTTGGATACTATCAGCTAACAGAACAACACTTGGCATAGTCTGGATTATTGTCTCCTCGCATTCGTGAAATCTTTCAGACCATGGCTCATCAATACGTGAAGAAAAACCACCACAATGTTGGACAAACACTTAAACCCTAAAGATGGTGAGGGAGTGGGCCTGTAAGCCGGATTCTGTACAAGATGAAACGAGTTTCATCCAGTGGTGACCATTTCTCTGGAACCTAGGTTACCCTAGGCTTCAAGCAACCTACCCGAGAACCTCGACCGGGCCGGTCTCTCTCCCAGTCCTGGAAGAAATCGCTTCCTTCGACAAACCGGGAATCGTCCCCCTATTTGGTTTTGCTCCAGGTGACGCTTACCCTGCCGCCTGTGTCACCACAGGCGCGGTGGGCTCTTACCCCACCATTTCACCCTTACCTGGCAAAAACCGAGGAATTTGCCATTGGCGGTATATTTTCTGTGGCGCTGGTGTCGGATTGCTCCGCCTGGGCGTTACCCAGCACCTTGCCCTTTGGAGTCCGGACTTTCCTCTCACGAAAATTTCCGTGAGCGGCCACCCAGCCCACTCGCACCATCAAGAGTTATCGTAGGTTGAGAAAAGGATGAAAGCAAGAGGCGCGTCGCCTATAGAAAAGGCTATTCGGTCGTTTCCTCATCAAGATGCTGAGTCATATAGAGAATGCGGTGGCAATAGGAACAATCCATGAGTTCGTCACCGCGTTTCACCTCCGCGACCAGTTGAGGAGGAAGCTGAAGCTGACACCCCCCACAGGCTCCTTCACGAAGCTGGGCAACGGCATACCCTTTTCTCATGGTCTTTAATCGGTTGTATCGAACCAGCAGTGGCTTGTCCACCAGTACGGAAAGCGTTGTTTGCTGACCGTCCAAATCGGCTAACTCATTCGCCAAATTGGCAAAATGAGTCTCCATTCTTGCCTTTTCGGTATCAAAAACTTTCTGGGCTTCGGTGGTTTGCTCTTCAAGCTCCTTGACGGCCTGCTCATTCTGTTCCACCCGCTCCATCATTTCCAGCACATTCTCCTCAATCGAATCTTTTTTCTTTCGAGCTAACTCTATTTCAAAGAGGTGCGCCTGATATTCCTTGTTCGTTTTTAACTCAGATAGCCGATTTCTGATTTTCTGGAGTTGCTCTTCTTGAGTGGCGAGTTCCCGTTCTGAACTTCGTCGTTGTTTGACGAGCGATTCACCGGTATTTTTAAGGACTTGCAGCCTGGCGAGAATATCTTGAAGCGGAGATTCAGCGAACTTGAGAAGCTCTGGTGCCTTCCGCAACTGGTCTTGAATCTGAAAAATTCGAAGATCAAATTTTTGAAGATTAATCAGGTATTGCAACTGCAAATTCACAGAGTCCTCAATATCCTAAATTACGTTTGCCCACTCGGTTACTCAAGTCCGGCCCTCTCTCATGGTGGGCCCACCAGGACTTGAACCTGGGACCAACTGATTATGAGTCAGCCGCTCTAACCAACTGAGCTATGGGCCCGAGATCATAAAAGCGCACACACTCTTTTACCATAAATGACGCTCAGGAAAAACTACCCCTACGAATTTTATTCCATCAGAGGGTCCAAACTCATGGGGAAGCCGTTAATAAGGCCTTTTTCCGCACAAGCATTTTGATCTCCGCATTCAAGGCATCCTCCATTTCCCGGCGTCCTTCCCGTTGCGCAACCTTGATTTGGCAGTTCACCTCGTCTATGAGGCGTTCGATCTGTTGGCTCTTTAATTTGTGAAGACATCCGGCGACATGAATAGAAACTTCGTCAAAATGGTATTCCCCCACACTCAACCGGGAAATGACCGGTTCATAAGCCGGATCTCCACTGAATTCCGCATGCAGTGCATCGAGGTTCACATTCCCTTCTTCATCCGTATGCTGGCGAGCCTTGCCAAGAATATGGCGATACAGTGGGACAGTAAACGCACCCTCATCGAGTTGACGAATCTGATCCGGTTCCAGTCGACCTTGGAGTAATAACACAATAAGATCCCGTTCCTCAGGCTTGCATTGAGGAATGGCGAGATTCGTGACAGCTTGTTCCTGTCGCTGAGCAGACGGGGCGGCATTCATCGGCCGGGAAAGCGTCGGAAGGCGTTTACTGAGTAAATCCGGTCGAATACCCAATCGTTCCGAGACCACTTTCAGATATTCTTCTTTTTCTATGGGATTTTTGGTCTTATGAAGAATCGCAAGAATTTCATCCGCCCTCTTGACTCGATCTTGAATGGAATTCATTTTGGCTTTGTTCAACATCGACATGATGGCAAAATCAAGTAAAGTCGCGGCTTTCCCCTCCAACTCACGAAACGCCGGCACCCCGTTTTTCCGAATAAATGTATCAGGGTCTTCGCCAGCTGGCAGCAGGAGCACTCGGACTTCAATGCCGGAATTCATGAACAAATCAAGCGTCCGTAACGCAGCGCCGATCCCTGCGGCATCTCCATCAAACACGAGCATGACCGACGGGGCCAATCGGCGTAAAATCTGGACATGATCAGAGGTTAACGCCGTTCCCAATGGTGCCACAGCATTTTCAATCCCGTTTTGGTGAAGCGCGATGACATCAAAATACCCTTCTACCAAATAAAACCTCCCAGAAGCGGTGGCTGATTGCCTGGCCTTGTCCATTCCATAAAGGGATCGCCCCTTAAAGAACAAGTCGGTTTCGGGTGAATTCAGATACTTGGGAGAGGCCCCATCTTCCAGGATCCGCCCCCCAAATCCCAATACTTGTCCACGCGGATCAGCAATGGGAAACATCACCCGGCCACGAAATCGATCATACGTGGATATCCTGGTGCCATCCTCAGACTCTTTCCGCGCCACCAATCCAGCCTGAATGAGTTCTTCCGGCTTGACGGATTGCTGTTCCAGCCATTTGGAAAGGCCATTCCATCCTTCCGGAACGAATCCCAACTGAAAGGTGCTCCAGGATTCCCTGGCAATCCCCCGCTGATCTAAATAATCTCGAGCGACCTGCCCTTCAGGAGTTTCCTGAAGATTGCGGTGATACCAGGAGGCAGCCAATTGATACACATGAAAATACCGCTCACGAGATAGGCCTGAGGTGGTCTTCGCCGCTGATTCCCGACGTTCCGGAAGGGCCACCCCTGTCCGT
>JBDSHB010000003.1:0-3105 GCA_039918695.1 Nitrospirales bacterium
ACGATCACTCCGGCGATAATCAGTCCCATCCCAATAACTGCTGGCGTATCAGGAATTTCTCGAAAAGCGACTGCACCCACGATCGCCAGAAGAATGATGCCGACCCCTGACCAGATGGCATAGGCGATGCCGACCGTCATGGTTCGCAACACGAGACTTAAGAGAAAAAATGCCGCGAAATATCCAATGACGACTAACAGGCTTGGGCCTAATTTGGTGAAACCCTCGGCTGCTTTGAGTGAACTGGTTGCAATCACTTCCGCCACAATAGCCAGGAACAAATACAAGTAGGTCATTGAGACAATCCTTTCTGGGCTTCCTCTCTCTCTAGAGGAGGCAGTCTTGTATGCCATCACAATTTTTGAAGGTGCATGTTTTAACGGAGTGGTCGCCTTGGGGCCTATTCCGCCTTGAGCATCCGGATCTCACGCTGTGGGAAGGGGATCTGAATGCCTGCAGTCCGGAACTCTTCCACAATGGCCTGATATAGTTCTGCTTGGGCTGGCACATAATCCGGGATGGTTACCCATGATTTGACGGATATGTTAATTGACGAATCTCCTAAAAGGGCAATGCCGATGACCGGTGCCGGATCTTGTAATATGCGTGGGTTAGCCGCGAGGATCTTTCGCACTGCAGCTTGGGCTTGGGTCAAATCGGTCGCATAGGCCACGCCAACCGTCAGGTCGAGTTGACGGATCTTCCCATAGTTATGCAAGATTTCGCCAATGATCTTCCGGTTGGGAATCACGATGATGGAACGATCCAGATGAAGTAACTTGGTGGTGAAAATGTCAATCGCTTGAACTTCGCCATGCTCTCCTAGGATATCGATAAATTCTCCAACACGAAACGGTTTGGTGAAGATAATACTCAGTCCCGCAAAGAGGTTGAGGAACACGCCTTGTAACGCCAATCCGATACCGACGCCGGCGACGCCGAGACCGGCGATCAGGGGAAAAATCTGAATCCCGAATTGTTGAAGCACGACCAGCAGGGTGAACAGAAAAATGATGCCCTTGATTATTCGTACAAGGAGCAGTCTGATAGGGACTTCCATCTCAATTTTTGTTAAGGAGCGATGGGTGTACTGACCAGCCGATTTGGCCAGGAAGGCCCCGATTGCGAGAATCAGTAATGCGCTCGCGGCTTGTAATCCGTACTGAATGACTAAATTCATGCTGATATCCGTTCCAAGCATGTCTGGTTCTCCAGGTGAAGGTGATGGCCAGGTGTCTACGCCGGATAGCCTACCGGAAAAGTGACGGGATGACTACATGGGGAGCCATCAGGATGGTATTTTGAGAGACGTATGAATGGACAAAAAATGTCCAGAATAATGGGTTGCGACAAAAAGGGAGATTGCGATAAGAAAGGCGCTGGTGAGAGATGTGGTACTCGGATGGTGAAAAGATGAGGTATGCAATGAACTCTCATATTCGGTTCATGGTGTCAATGGTTCTGGGAATTGTGGTTTTGTCTGGTCCTGCCTTGGCAGAATCTGTTCTGCTTCAAGAGGGCTTAGGGAGAAATCATTTTCCAATCTCCTCCAATGGAACGATGGCGCAGCGATATTTCGATCAAGGACTCATCCTGTCATTTGGCTTTAATCATGCCGAAGCAGCCAGGTCCTTCAGGGAATCACAAAGGCGCGATCCGAACTGCGCCATGTGTTATTGGGGTGAGGCGTTGGTTCTCGGTCCGAATATCAATGCCCCGATGGATCCTTCGGTTGTTCCTCAGGCCTTTGCGGCCCTGGAGAAGGCGTTAGCGCTGAAAGATCAGGTCACCGAAAAAGAAGGCGCGCTCATTCAGGCGTTGGCGATGCGCTACTCCAAAGAGGTGATGACCGATCGCTCCCCCCTCGACGTGGCCTATGCCGAGGCGATGCGGGCTGTCGCCCACCAGTTTCCGGATGACCCGGCCATTGGCGCTTTATTCGCTGAAGCGCTGATGGACCTGCATCCCTGGGATTTTTGGAGGAGAAGCGGTGAGCCTCAACCCTGGACACCGGAAATTGTGTCGAGGCTGGAGACCGTGTTAGACCAATCGGCGAGTCATCCGTTGGCCAATCATCTCTACATTCATATCATGGAAGCCTCGCCGCATCCCGAGAGGGCCCTTCCCAGTGCCGAACGATTACCCGCCCTTGTCCCTGGCTCAGGACATCTGGTGCATATGCCCGCCCATATCTATATCCGGGTCGGGCGGTATCGGGATGCCGTGTTGGCCAACCAACATGCTGTCAAAGTCGATGAGTACTATTTGAACCATGCTCACGAGGAAAGTCTGTATACGGCGGCCTATGTCCCGCACAATTCACATTTCCTATGGGCGGCGGCGATTAAACTCGGGCGACAGCAGTTGGCGATGCAGGCGGCTCTTGATACGGCGGCAACCGTCAAGCCTGAGATGATGCGCGCTCCCGGCATCGGGGGCACCATGCAACATTTTTGGTCTATTCCTCTCTATACCCAAATCGCCTTTGGACAATGGTCGAAAATTCTCGCCGAGCCCAAGCCTCCGGTGGATTTACTATATCCTACGGCTATTTGGCATTATGCACGTGGGTTGGCATTGGTGCGTCAAGGGAAATTAGAGGCTGCCCAACAGGAATCCATGAAGCTCGCGGAGATCGCCAGGGAGCCTGCGGTGGCCAAGCTGACTGTTTTTGATCTGAATAATATCATCAATATCCTGGCCATTGCGGAAGCTGTTCTGGCAGGAGAAATAGCGGCAGGTCATGGAAATTACGAGGAGGCAGTCCGTCGGTTGCAGCGCGCAGTCGAACTTGAAGATGGATTGAATTATACGGAACCGAAGGATTGGTATCTTCCGTCCCGCCAGGTGTTGGGTGCGGTGCTCCTGGAGGCAGGAAAAGCCGTTAAAGCAGAGCGCGTATTTCGAGAAGATCTCCAGGATCATCCCCAAAACGGGTGGGCACTTTTCGGATTGGAACAGAGTTTACGCGCTCAGGGGAAAATTGATGAGGCTGATAGTGTTCTTCAGTTGTTTCGGCAGGTATGGAGCGATGCGGATGTGACCTTGGCGGCTGCCCGGTTCTAAGCCCTTCAGTTTGGGCGCAGTGCTGGAGTCGTTTGGACT
>JBDSHB010000004.1:0-3608 GCA_039918695.1 Nitrospirales bacterium
TCACGTATACACGGCTTCCTGACCGCTCTCAATTCGAATTTCTCATCAGCTTGACGGGGTTGTGGGGGACCCAAGGGCATGGAACACAATTAATGAAGTTGATTCTGGGTCCCCTCATGGCAGGAGAGCGTGGAATTCCTTGGGACTACCGGTAACCGTCATGCGGACTCTGTCTGTGCATCTGTGCACTGTATCGGTGATGGTTCTATGGGGCCTGGCTGGCTGGCCGCTTCATGTTTATTCGCAAGACGTCGTCACTGATCAGGTCACCATCACGTCGGCAAGGGGACAGCTGTTTGGTATCACTTCCGGCGAGGGAATTGCCAGAACGGTATTAGCCTCAGGGGAAGACGTGCTGGTGGTTGAAACCAAAGGCGTGACGGGATATGTCCAGACAACCACAAGGTTGCTGGGGTTTTCAGGTCGGTTACAACGGTGGGTGGAAATGAATCTTTCCTCGGCGGAGGAGGTGGTCACCGCAACGGTCACTCCAAGAATGATTATCGTTCAAGGTCGACAGGCGGCCTATGGTTTTCAAAGTGATCTTGGTCGTTGGAAACGGGACCCTTGGGGAGCCGGAGAGTTGTTGGTGGAGAGTATCGTAAATGACTATGTGGCTGTTCTCATCACCAACCGACGGGCATTGGGATTTTCTGCGTTAACCGGAGGGTTTTTCCCGCAGGACCTTCCATCCGGCAATGTGATTGAACAGACGGAAGCCAATGCGAACGTTGTGGTCATCCACCTGTCTGGACTGATGTTGGTTTTCCGGTCCGGCTTAGCGGTTTGGACGGTGTTGCCTTGATTAATTAGAGGAAAGATTGCCGGCCATTTGCGGGTGTTTGGTCACGCCTGGGTAATCTACTCCAATAGGGGTGTTCGAACAATAATGGCTCCACCAGTCAATGACTTCCTGCAAAAAAGGATCTTCCGGCCCTGTCGCAAAGAGGTGACCATAGAGGTAGCCCGTTTGGGTATCAAAGAGCATGAAAATCGGCATGGGTGCAGGGTGTGGAATATGTGGCGTGTCCATGGGTGATTGATACCGTGCGTCAAAGGTTCCTTCTGTTTTTGCCTACGTATTCTTATCGGAACGTATTTTATTTTTCTTAAATAGACCTTTTGCTCAAACGGCTCTGACCGTCTATTTGGGATTCAGGGTCCATTCAAGGGTTTCAGGGAGATCGGAGAGGGGACTCAGCAACGATTGGGTCAAATTGGAAGACAACCCTTGACCTTCCCCGTCAAATGGGGTAGCTATGTTCCTTCACCGCACAACCGGGTCAACGGGATGTGCGTTTACATGAGTTGAGAGGGAGGCCATTCATGGATGTGTTCGGTTCTGCTGAATCAGGTACCGCGAAGCAGGTTGCCAGGATCCTGCTGGTTGAAGATGAGGTGGATGTGAGGGAGTCCATCAAGTTGCAGCTTGAGGATGAAGGGCATCAGGTCGTGGACACGGAATCAGGGAGCGATGCCTTGGCTCTGGCCGAGTCCTCCCGTTTCGATATTGTGTTGACCGACGTCATGATCCCCGACATCAACGGAATTGAGTTGGTTCAGCGCATTATGCAGCTTCCGAATCACCCTGTGACGATCGTTATGACGGGATATGGATCGGTAGAGATGGCGGTGAAAGCCATTAAAGCCGGCGCCCTTGATTTCCTCTCTAAACCCTTTCCCATTGATGTCCTGAGCGCCGCCATTGCCAGTGCCCTACGGGTCAAGTGTCTTCAGGACGAGAATGTCGAACTGAAAAAAACCGTCAAGGGGCAATTTAGTTTGGGAAAACTCATTAGCTCCAGTCAGGTGATGCAAGAGGTGTTTCAGCTGATTGATTGCGTGGCGGATACCGATAGTACCGTGCTGATTTTAGGGGAAAGTGGAACGGGCAAAGAATTAATTGCCCAAACCATTCATTATCATAGCACGCGGCACCGGGGAAGTCTGATTCCGGTCAATTGCGGAGCGATTCCCGAGGCGTTATTGGAAAGTGAATTGTTCGGTCATGAAAAAGGTGCGTTTACCGGAGCGGTGGCGTCACGAGTCGGACGATTTGAGCTGGCAACCGGAGGAACAATTTTTCTTGATGAAATCGGTGATCTAAGTCCTCCACTCCAGGTCAAACTTCTTCGCGTCCTCCAGGAGCGAACGTTTGAACGAGTGGGGGGTACTCGAACCTATAAATCGGATGCCCGTGTCATTGCCGCCACCAATCAGGATCTTGAAACCCTGGTCGCGGCGAAACAATTTCGGGAAGATCTATTTTATCGGTTAAATGTGGTGCCGGTTCTTGTTCCTCCTCTCCGACAACGCGTGGAAGATATCCCGCTGTTACTCCAGCATTTCATGACGATGTTCAATGATCGGCGGAAAGCCGAACTCACCGGTGTGGCTGAGGACGCGATGAGCCTTTTATGTGATTATCCCTGGCCGGGAAACGTTCGTGAACTCGGGAATATTGTTGAGCGGATTGCTATTTTAAAACGGCGCGGGTTGATTGTCCCGGAAGATTTGCCGGAAAAAATCCGGCGACTCCCACCTTCCCATCTCCCCACCATGCCGGCGGCGATTCCAGTGGCCGGGATGGATCTCTCCAGAACAGTTGAGGAATTTGAAAACCGGCTGATTCTTGAGGCTCTCGAGCGAACCAATTGGGTCAAAAGTAAAGCGGCTCGTCTCCTGCAAATTAATCGCACCACCCTCATTGAAAAGTTAAAAAAGAAATCCCTGGCCGAAGTGGTCGCACAACGTGCGGCGCCATCGGAAGATCTGGCTGACGTGTAACGATACAAGACCCCTGGCCATTCCTACCCTGTTCTCGCCTTCCCTTTCCGAACCAGCCTGAGGTTCTGACCATTCCGTCAACTCCTTGACGGCGGCAATATTGTCCGCTCGTCGTTATTCTTCCAAAACTTCCTGGTTTATCAACGAAAATCCTGTGATCAATTTTTGCCCTCGGCAAGAATAACTCCGGTCTAATTTTTGCTGAATACGTTCAGCAGGTTGGAGTAAAAAACAAAAGTGAGGAAATTTACTTGGATTGCCCTGTCGTGTGTTATCTGGCCCAGCACGGTTATGGGAGGCCCCTGTTCTGAATTTTCCTGGTACGTTTCCCGCGACATGGTGATGCCAGAGATGATTCAACATGGACAAGATGCTATGCGGGCGGGACTCCTCCTGGAGGCGCGAGACATGTTTGCCACCTATCTGGATAAACAGGAAGATGGAAAATTTGCAGAAGGGACCCGTTGGGTCATGGCCTCTCTTCCTGATCCTTCGGATGAACCGGGCAGAGAAAACTTTCAACGCATTGAGCGGTTACAGGCCATGAAAACAAGTCATCCGGATAGTGTGTATGCCCCATGGGCTCTTTGTGCCATGGGAGAAGTGTATTGGGAGGCCGGATGGTTTTCAGAAGCCAGCGGGATATTCGAAGAATTCCTCCGGTCCTATCCTGCACATCCCTTAGCGGGAGGAGTCATGGTGGAAGCCGGTTTAGGGTATCTGAGTAATAGGCAATATTTGGAGGCAGCACTGATCCTCAGGCGAGTGGTGGAAGAACCCAAGTGGAGTGGCCATCGCGTAAAAGGTGCATTGGGGCTGGC
>JBDSHB010000005.1:0-4424 GCA_039918695.1 Nitrospirales bacterium
TTTGTGATGGGTGACAACCGTGACCAAAGTTTGGACAGCCGGTTTTGGGGATTTGTACGAATGGATAAGATTAAAGGCAGAGCCTTTCTCGTGTATTGGTCATGGAATGGCCAGGGAGCTTGGACCGAATGGATCCGATGGGAACGAATCGGAAAGCTCATTGAATAGTGAGCGCAAAGTCACGTAACCCAACTAAACTTCAGCCTTGTGCTGACCCAAGGATGAAACCGCTATCCGTTGTCCCATCGATTTCCGCTCAGAAATTCAAGAAGTATATTCAACGCTTCTCTCGCGCTCGCATTCTGGTTGTGGGAGATCTCATTCTAGATCATTATGTCTGGGGCAAGGTGCATCGTGTCTCTCCGGAAGCGCCTGTACCAATTGTTCATGTGGACTCTGAATCGTACCGAATGGGTGGGGCAGCGAATGTGTACCATAATATTCTAACATTAGGTGGACAGGCTGAATTGTGTGGCGTGGTCGGGGCGGATCATGTTGGGAAACAATTCCTTGCTGACATTCGACGATCGTCCCCATTTACCTCCGGTGTCTTTGTCGATTCCAGCCGTCCTACAATTAAAAAAACGAGAGTGGTTGCCCATAATCAGCAAATTGTTCGGTTTGATGTGGAGCAACGCCATGACATTTCGTCTCAACAGACAAAAAAAATTATACGACATTTGGCTTCCCGTCTTCCTGGAGCCTCCTGCCTGGTGATTTCTGATTATGCGAAGGGCATGATCACAGTTGAATTGATGAAGGCCATTCATGCCCTGGCTGATCAGTTTGACGTGCCAATTGTGGTGGATCCGAAGGTGGAGCATATGGCGTATTACCAGGGAGTGACGGTGATCACACCCAATCATCTCGAAGCCAAACAGGCTGCAGGGTTCTTGCCAAGTCAGGATGTTCCGGTTGCAGAAATCGGCCTTGCCCTTCAACAACGCTTACAGTGCCAGGCAGTCGTTGTCACGAGGGGAGAGGAGGGAATGAGTATTTTTGAAAATACTGGCCAATCCTGGAGCATCCCGGCGGTAGCTCGACAAGTCTATGATGTGACCGGAGCCGGCGATACGGTTATCAGTACTCTTGCCTTAGCGCTGAGTGCAAAGGCCTCACTTCCTGAGGCTGCAGTATTAGCCAATCAAGCGGCCGGTATTGTCGTGGGCATGGTGGGTACGGCCACAGTGACGCGAGCCCAACTTCAAGAGGCATTACTCCATGGCCACAACTGACTCACTCGTCAGTCTGTGTATTCCTGCTCGCTACGGATCATCGCGATTTCCGGGCAAACCACTCGCTCTCTTAGCCGGAAAGCCCCTTATCCAACATGTGTATGAAGCGGTTCAACAGATTTCGCAGGTGGGGCAAATCCTGGTTATCACCGACCAGGAATCCATCGTACAGGAAGTCAAGAATTTTGGTGGAGAAGTCTGTCTCGTCAAGGATATCTGTCGAACAGGCACGGATCGGGTGGCGAAAGTGGCTTCTCAATTGAAATATGACGTGATTGTCAACTTGCAAGCTGATGAAATTCCTCAGCACCCTGGGCTGCTGAATGATCTTATTCATCCTTTTGTGTCTTCTCGGGCGGGAATAGGGACCTTGAAACGACAAATACACAGCACACAGGACCTAACCAATCCGTCAATCGTAAAGGTAGTGACCGATGTCCACGGCCAGGCCCTGTATTTCTCACGGCGTCCGATACCTTGCTGGCGCGATGGCGTACCTTCTGGGAATAATCATATCGCTTATATGCATTTGGGAGTGTATATTTTCAGGAAATCAGATCTATTACGATTTGCCGGGTTGCCAACGGGATATCTTGAGGATGCGGAAAAATTGGAACAACTGCGAGCCTTAGAACATGGCCTTCCCATAATGGTTTGGGAAACAGAACACGAATCCATTCGAATAGATACTCCTGAGGATATCATTGCTGCGGAGGGTCTTTTATCGAAGAATCCCTGTGAGCCGAAAGGGAGATGGTTGGGGGCCACACAGAGGGTTGAAAATAGATAGAGCAATATGGTGGAGTCGAAAGAGGGAATCGTCTTACAGGGAGGACATGTGGATCATCATACAACTAACCAGAAAAAACCATGAGTAAGTTTCTTTTTGTAACAGGTGGAGTGGTCTCGTCATTAGGGAAAGGCTTGTCGTCTGCGGCTATCGGGCATTTATTAGAAAGCCGTGGCATGACTATCACCTTTTTGAAGCTAGACCCCTATATTAATGTCGACCCGGGTACGATGAATCCCTATCAACACGGGGAAGTCTATGTCACCGATGATGGAGCGGAAACCGATTTAGACTTGGGCCATTATGAGCGATTTACCACGGTCCAGTTGCATCGTGAAAATAATTGTACGACAGGACGGATTTATGAGTCGGTGATTCAAAGGGAGCGAAGAGGAGAATATCTTGGAGCGACCGTTCAGGTCGTCCCCCATATTACGGACGCTATTAAACAGACGATTCTCAATGTGGCCCATGACGTTGACGTGGTGATCGTGGAAATTGGCGGGACTGTCGGTGATATTGAAAGTTTGCCGTTCTTAGAGGCGATTCGGCAAATGCCCTATGAGGTCGGTCGGGAAAACGTCCTATATATTCATCTCACCCTGGTGCCCTATATCGGAACCGCAGGAGAACTCAAAACCAAGCCCACTCAACATTCCGTCAATAAGCTTCGGGAAATAGGCATTCAACCCAATATTCTGTTGTGTCGGACCGACAGATTTCTCCCTCCTGGCGTGAAAGATAAAATTGCCATGTTTTGTAACGTGGATAAAGGCTCTGTCATCACGGCCAAAGATGTGGATTCCATCTACGAAGTGCCGATTATCCTGAGAAAAGAAGGACTGGATGAACTTATTGTCCGTTCACTACATCTTGAAACGCGGCCACCTAACCTTCGGGATTGGGATATTTTAGTCCAGAAGATTAAGCGGCCACGACATGAAGTGACCATAGCACTGGTTGGTAAATATGTAGAATCTCGGGAATCCTATAAAAGTGTGTCGGAAGCCTTGACTCATGGCGGATTACGCGATGAAACAGGCGTTCATATTCAATGGGTGGAATCGGGTGACATTGAGAAGGACGGCCCCGAACGCCTGCTAGCTGATGTGGACGGAGTCTTAATTCCAGGAGGGTTTGGCCTTCGAGGGATCGAAGGGAAAATTGATACGATCCGGTATGCCAGAGATAGAAATCTTCCATTCTTTGGAATTTGCTTGGGGATGCAATGTGCGGTGATTGAAATTGCCAGAAATCTAGGTGGACTTCAGAATGCCAATAGTTCTGAATTCAATCCAGATACGCCGTACCCGGTCATTGACCTGCTCCCTGAGCAGCGATCCATTCAAGAGAAGGGCGGGACAATGAGATTGGGAGGCTTTCCCTGTCGATTAATTCCCAATACGCTTACCTTTGCGGCCTACGAGCAATCGGATATTCGTGAACGACACCGCCATCGCTATGAATTCAACAATGAGTACCTGGAAGCGTTGACCTCAAAGGGTCTGACGATTAGTGGGACATCCCCTGACGGAAGGCTGGTAGAAATCATTGAATTGCAAGGGCATCCCTGGTTTGTGGGTACACAATTCCATCCAGAATTTCAGTCTCGACTGTGTTCTCCTCATCCACTTTTTACGGCATTCATTGGCGCCGCACTTCAAAGAAAATTCGGCACATAACGAACAGGAATGATCATGGCTCAGCCAACTCAAGTCGACATTGGCCCGTTCTCCGTTGGCGGGAGTTCCCCCCATTTTTTAATTGCGGGGCCTTGCGTGATCGAAAGCGAGAAGTTGGTCCTCGAGACGGCTGCAGCGATTGCGGAAATTGCCAAAGATCTTCGCATCCCATATATCTTTAAGGCGTCCTATGATAAGGCTAATCGCACATCGATTTCTTCATTCAGGGGGTTGGGCATTACGGAAGGATTGAAAATTCTCAAGAAAATCAACCGTGAGTTAGGGGTACCCATTCTCACGGATATTCACGAAGTCCACGACGTTTCTCAGGTTGCTGAGGTCGTAGACGTGTTGCAAATACCGGCATTTTTATGTCGACAGACCGATTTGCTCTCTGCTGCGGCCAAATCCGGCCGGGTGGTCAATGTGAAAAAAGGACAATTTCTCTCCCCATGGGATATGGCCAATGTTGTCCATAAACTTGAAGAGGCCGGGACCAGAAAACTTTTCTTAACGGAGCGAGGGGCCAGCTTCGGCTATCAAAATCTTGTCGTCGATATGCGCTCATTACCCGTCATGAGAAATCTTGGATATCCGGTGGTATTTGATGCAACCCACAGCGTGCAATTGCCTGGTGGCGGGGGAACGATCTCTTCAGGACAACGGGAATTTGTGGCGCCGTTAGCCAGAGCGGCAGCCGCTGCTGGATGTGACGGA
>JBDSHB010000006.1:0-3942 GCA_039918695.1 Nitrospirales bacterium
GCGGAACCATACATTTTGTATGATCCCAATCCTGTTGATCTGGAGGGAGGACATGAGTGGTACGGTTATTCAAATACACTTCAGCTCTGTCCGGAGCAAAACAATGCATGCTTGCACCGATATCTTACTTATTTGAAAAGGTTGTGGATGTCCGATAGATGCCGGGTTTCGCCCCGGCAGGCGAGCCCCTTTTGTTTCGGCAAAAGGAGCCAAAACCATTGACGCCCCGTCCGGCCTCATTCACTAAGATGGACGCAAGTCACGGGAGGGCGAGCCAACTCGCTGCGCTCAATCAAGGCTCGCTGGCACATGAGAGCGTCCATCCAGAGGGCCAGCCGGCAGGCGTCGGACCAGGGGAAACGAACCTTTCGAGGAGACACATGAAAGAGCGAGGAACCCTCTATTCTGTATGATCCTTATTCCCGCCTAAACAGCATGTTCAGAATTTCTAGTGCGAGATTACTTGGACGAGGGGGAGGTGGGGATGGGAGAGGCTGTCCTTCGACCTTAGGCGGACGCCTGTTGCCACGTTTTCACCCGCTGGATCAACGCTTCTTGCTGAATCGGCCAATCATGAAGCGTGGCAGGATCAAAGTCGGCTCCATTGGGCCAGACAAGCGTATGGACTTCGGGGTCAAGTTGAACTTGATTAAATACATTGAGATCGCGCAGTGGGCCATATAAGTTTCCAGCAAAAATTGGCCGGAAGTCAATATTTTGGTGGGTATGGTTCTCAAACTCCATTCGTAAGGTATAGGGAGCCACAATGGCAAAGGCGGTCACCCGATGAAGTGGATGGGGCATCGTCGTTTTTCCTATTTCAGGGGAGCAATGGGCAAAGGAGTATTTCCCGTTGGCAGTCGCTCCCAATCTTGCAGAAGCTCATGTTGATGTAGCTCGGCCCATGCTTCTACCAGGCGTTGCTGCCGTTTAGGAAGAGAGCCAGCTAATATATCTACGGGATCAATTTGATAGACGGCGACGTCCTCTTGATAATACGCGTGAAAATGTGGTGTGTGATGTGCTTCCATAGCTTCGAAGTACATGCGGATGATGATTCAAAGAAATAACGGGAAAGTTCTGGCACAGAGTTACTTTACCCCCTTGAGTCAGACCAAGCAATGTAAGAACGGTGCAAGGGAAAAAGTGTCTGATACTCTCATCTGCTCATTACGCATGGATGTGGATTTTCAGTGGGGTAAGCCATGGTAGGGGTCATTCCCGCCTAAACAGCATGTTCAGCATTTCAAGTGCGGCGTGGGTGGGTTGCTGGGGGTCTCGGTTCGACGCGCGAAGTAATTCTAAACGGTGGTGAGCCTCAGCGAACTCCGGCCTGAGTTGAATAGCCTGTGTCAGTGCCTTGCCGTCATCCGATGCATGACCTTGTGCCATCTGGACTAACCCAAGATCAGCGAAGGATTCGGCATCCTGTGGATTCAAGACTGTCGCGGTGGTGAAGGCGGCTGTGGCACCGGAGAAGTTGTATTGTGCCAGGAGCGTGCGACCCAACCAGTAAAACGTCTGGCTATCCGTGCTGTCTAACCGGGCGCTCGCTTGCAACGCCTCTTCCGCATTTCTCCATTTGTGTGTATCGATGAATACGGCTCCGAGTCCACGGTAGGCTTCAGCTGAGTCAGCGTTCAATTGAATAGTGGCCTGATATTCTTCGATGGCGCCGTTCGGATCGCCTTGGTGACTGAACACTTCGGCTAAACGTAGATGGGTGGGCGCATCATTTTCCTGAAACTCGGGAGATGATCGAAGAGCGTTTCGTCTTTTGAGGAGTCCCGCCTCCACACTTTCATTTGTTACTGGTCTTCCCGGTATAAACACCCCTTCTCCCTTTTCTCCTTCCGGTTCAACCTTTGCAGCAGCCAAAGCCACCTGCCCGCTTAACGTGACGAGCAGGCACAGAAAGATGTTGGCGGAGTATAGGTGCCTCTTGGGTAGATGAACCGGCATTCTGGATTTTCCCTTCCTCAAGTTCAGCCATGGGTATTCAAGGCGAAGAGGCGTCTTGGGCATTGGATGTTTCATGACTATTTGATTATCTCAAAGGGGCTGCTCATGGGAAGTCGGTGGTCATGCTTGTGGGCATCCTGATGTATGATTCAGAAAATCGACACTCCTGTCTTGGTGGTAAACAGTTCGAGCGCGTATTGCCCTGCATATGAATTGCCCTTTTCGTTTAAGCCGGGAGACCAGACAGCAACCGTGAGTCGGTTTGGGATCACCCCGACAATCCCACCACCCACGCCGCTTTTCCCCGGCAATCCGACATTGAAGGCGAAGTCTCCCGCCGCATCGTAGGTCCCGCAGGTCAGCATGAGGGCGTTCACTCTCTTTGTCTGACTCTGGGTGAGGACCTGCTGATTGGTCCAAGGACAGTGACCTTTGTTGGCGAGAAAGAGAAATCCTTTCGCCAGGTCCACACAGCTCATCGACAGTGAGCAGTGAAAGTAATAAAACTCCAACACCTCTTCAACCTCATTCGTGAGGTTGGCGAAACTTTTGAGGAAATTGGCCATGGCCGCATTCCTAAAGCCGCTTTGTTGTTCGGAGCGGGCCACCTCGGGATCATCTTGAATGGCGGCATTATTGGCCCGTTGCCGGACATAGTCGAGAAAAGAGGATTTGGCATCTTTGAGATGAGACACAAGGATATCGGAGATGACCAGGGCTCCCGCGTTGATAAACGGATTTCTGGGTATACCGTGCTCATACTCCAGTTGGACAAGAGAATTGAAGGTCGAGCCGGATGGTTCTAGTCCGACCCGTGTCCAAATTTTGTCGCCTTCAAAAGGAAATCCAAGGGTCAGTGTATACACCTTTGAAATGCTTTGAATCGAGAAGGACTCTAATGCCTGCCCCACCTGGAACACTTCCCCTTCAACGGTCTGAACGGCCATTCCAAACTTCTGAGGGGAAACGGATGCCAGTTGGGGAATGTAGCTGGCAACGGTTCCGCACGGTAACAGATTCAGGACTTCTTGATGGATTTCATCCAAAATGGCTTGATAGTTCATATCGTTTCTCAACTGTTACAGGGGGGATGGATTAGTTTTGTTGTAGGGGCCAATACCGCAGGAATGGAAGAGACTTAACCGGCCTCATCCTGTTCGATCATTTCAAAGAGACTGTTCACCGGGTGCTTGATTGATTTGGGATAGATGAACCATTTGATGAGATGTCGGACAAAGGAGACAGGGTAGCCGGGGGTGCCAAGCTTGGGGGCAAAGTCATTCCAGCTCGAAATTGATGAGGGATTCACTCCCGGCTGACCGAGGAACCACTGTTCCAGATCTTTGTCCGTACGGGTTTCCATGACGGCATTTCGAAATTGCAGAAAAGACAGCCCGAAGTGCCGAAGGAAATAGCCGTCAACTCCAATCGGACTGCCCAAAGACATGCGATAGAGAAGCGGGAAGTTCCCCTGTTGAGAAGTCCGCACTTTATCAGTCATCCGTGCGAGCCAACAGCAATTGGCTAAGGTGTCTTGTGGGCGACGTAGTTTCATCATTTGTTGAGTGAGAGGACCCCTACGAAACCTTACTACATTTTTGTCGGTGAGGTAGAGTTATAGGTATAGGATAGCGGACGATGTTTTGCAAGAGTTTTTCAAGAGTTTGAGGAAAAATGCTGAAAACACATGCCCTGAATTTTTCCAGTGGTTCTGCTCGTGTTCCGTTCCCCTTCTCACCATTCTCTATTCCACCTAGATACCTTTTCCCTTTCAACAGAGGCACTTTACTTTAATTCAACAAAAGAGCATGGTAGAAAAAATCTAAAAAATCGAGGTCGTCATGGGGTAAATCGTTTTTTCTTCACCCTATCGGAATTGATCCACAAGAAGGCCTTTCGGGGATGCACATGCCCGGAAGGCCTTCTTGTTTTCGTGATGGGACAAACATGACATATCCAAGGATGAATATGAAATTCTCA
>JBDSHB010000007.1:0-5255 GCA_039918695.1 Nitrospirales bacterium
CTTGATCGGTACCGGGAATGCCTCTTTTTGATTGATCGGTGGTTGGAGGTTGTCTCTTCCCTATATTTCCCGACCAGGATGACGGTAGTTGACAACCAATTTGCGTATTCTATTTATTCTTCACGCGAAATTCTTCAAGCTATCCACGATGAAAGGCAAAACCCCTATCTGGATCTTTATCGGAAATTCTTCCTTCCCGGTTTTGGTAAGGATATTCCAGACTTTGTTGGGGTTTCCATAACTGCTACATCCCAGATCATCCCTGGTTTAACCCTTTGTAAGTTAATTAAGGAAATTCATCCTGAGGTTCATGTAACCGTCGGAGGAAGTATTTTTACGAGGCTGGTGGATAATCTCAGGCGATGTGATCGGTTATTTCAATTGACTGATGATTTCATTGTTTTTGAAGGTGAAACGGCCCTTTTGGAACTGATAAATCAGTTAGACGGAAAAAGAGATTTTAGTAAAGTGCCAAATCTCATCTGGCGGCAAGATGGAAAAATAATTGTGAATCAGCCATTTTACTCGGAAAACCTCGCGGAGCATCCGGCCCCGAATTATGATGGGTTTCCTTTGGGTGAATATTTAGCACCCCATACCGTGTTGCCAGTGCAATTTTCTAGAGGGTGCTATTATAAGGATTGTGCTTTTTGTGCATTGACTTTGGATCATCAGAATTTTCGTCAAAAAGATCCAATGAAAGTTGTTGATGAATTGGAAGCGTTGTCCAATAAATATGGAACACGGTATTTTTTCTTTACTGATGAGTGCCTGGCACTTTCGCCAACTAAACGACTGTGTAAGGAACTAATTCATCGAGGGTTGGATTTACAGTGGACGGCCGAGTTGCGATTTGAGAAGAATTTATCTCGTGAGTTACTAACCTCCATGCGGGAGGCAGGATGTCAGAAAATTGTTTTTGGATTGGAAACCTATAATGCCCGGCTGATGGATTTTATGGTGAAGGGGATTACCCAGGGAAATGTTGATCGAATCTGTTCCGATTGTGTTGATCTTTGAATTGCGGTGCATTGCTATGTGATTGTGGGATTTCCGACTGAAACGGAAGAAGAGTCCTTGGAAACATTGAATTTTATTGTCAATAATACGAAGCTGCATTCTTCCTATGGATTTTCCTGTCAACCATGTTTGTTTGATCTAGAAAAGGAAGCCCCCATTATGAGTGATCCAGGGGGGTATGGGATTCAACGAATTATGCGGCCAGCTTCGGAAGATTTGAGCTTAGGGTTCTTTTATGAAGTAAAATCAGGCATGACTCCCGAGCAGGCTGAAAAAGTGTACCAATATGTGTATGAAAAGATCAGCGAAGTTGTGTGTGAATTACCATTTAATTACTCCATGGCGGATGGGTTGTTATATATCACCCGTCATAACAAACAGTTTGAGGTGGAACCCTCTAGTGTTTAGATAAGAATATTTATTGGATGAAAATCTAGCCATCTCAATACACATGCGCTTCAATCTCTGAAATTCAAAAATATGATTTCTACTACTGAAAAGAATCAAGAAAGAATAGACGGCCCAGGGCTTCTTTTTGAATGGGGACTCAAAAGTTTGTTGTTTGCAGCCTTTTTTGAATTGGTGCTGTATCGGCTGGTTTCACGGTTGGGTATGCACCTTGGCAAGCTAGCCGAAAAATATGAAGCGGTTAGAATAGGATTTCGCACGCTCTCTTCCTTAGGGTTTGTACTATTGAATATGACTGCGATTTTGGTTTTTCTGATTTTAGGGATTTTGCTGGTTCAAAAAATACGGACAAAGCTATGGGTGGGAGAATGGGATAAGTTTGTCATTCCATTGGCGGCCTTATTGGTAGCTTGTACTGTGGGCTATTTACTCTTTCCTCCGGTTATGGTCGGAACGATTGTCTACAATGTTTTGGCGTTTGGGTTGCTCGTTTTTCTTGTTTTGGAATACTGGGCTACTCACCGGGTGTTTAGCCAACGGCTCATGGTGGGTACTTTTTTCCTTGGGATTAGCGGATGGTTGTATTATCAGACGATGTCAACGACTTATGGATGGCTCAATATTTTTGATGCCCCACCCCTGGTGCATGAAGGCAATAGGCTTGGGGAGGCATTAATGGTGCTTTCAAGCATCCTGGTGTTTTGGGCCTATGGGACCACGTCAATTATCACCAAAAACAAGCAACAACGCCGGTGGGGATTAACCTTGGTTATTAGCGGGGGCAGCGCTTTTCTAGCCCTACTTTTCCTGGATTTCTTCCTTTCTCTCTGGAACCCTGAAGTGGCGAAAGAAGTCAGAAAGGCTGGCGAGGGGATAGGCTGGATTTTTCAAATGGGAATGGGCTATACCTTTTATCTCCCCTTTGCATTTTATGTTTTGGGCTTTACCTGTTGGGCGTATACCGTGATTAAGTTGGTGTTGATAGGTCGGTTAGCAGGATATGGGTTGGGTCTCATGTTTATGGCAGGCTATGCACTCCAATTATCCCATTTGACCTTGATGGTAGTGCTTGGGTTAATGTTGCTAAATATTGATAAAAAAGGAACTTTTGGAAAGCTTCGCAAGAAAGCCCAAGAAGGGTTTGTCTATCAACCAAATCGTCCCGTTTACGGGCAAACACAGTAGTTAGGACACACGCAATGGAAGAACAAAGAGCTGGAAGCCAAACGATGGAGCCGCAGTCTGGCGAGACGACCACAGAAGAACGCCCATTAACGGTTGATGAGGAAATTGCTGAGATTGAAAAGTTGTTGAGCGAGGAGCCGGACGACTTTCAGGCACGGTGTCGATTGGGTGAGCTCTATTTCAATAAAGGCCGTATGGATGAGGCCTTGGCGGAAGTAAAGAAATCAATTGAGATGGCAGAAGGCATTCGGGTAGAAATGGATCGGTCTTTGGCCATGTACTATTCGAATCTTGGAACGATCTATGGAACGAAAGGGATGCTGGATGAGGCCACGGGTCAATTTAAACGAGCCTTGGAATTAAACCCCTATGATGTGCTTGCTCTCTTTAATGTCGGCCGACTCTATAATGATAAAAATGCATATTTAGAGGCCAAGGAGTATTTCGAACGTCTGATCGAAATTTCACCTGAAGATCCCATTGCCTGGTATAATTTGGCTGGAGTCTATGAAAAATTGGATGACCCCAATATCTCCGACTTTAATACGTTAGAAATGGCAATGCAGGCTTATATGAAAGTACTCCAGTTTGATCCAAGTAATTTGGAGTCGAGTTTTAAGCTCATGGAAATTGCCTTAAATCTCAAGAAATCTGATCTAGCGGTTAAAATAATGGAAGATGCCGTTGAAAATAATCCTGATGAACCATTGGCCTATTATAATCTGATTAACACTTATGAAAAGTGTAAGATGTTTGAACAAGCGGAAGAGGCCAGAAATCGTCTCAAGGATCGGTTTAGCAAGCGTTCGAGAGAAATGGTAAAAAAGTGATACCCCAACAAGGAGAGGTACCATGTTCGGAAGCTTAGGATTTACAGAATTAATTCTCATCCTCATGATTGTGCTGATCATTTTTGGGGCGGGTAAATTGCCGCAATTGGGCGAAGGGGTTGGAAAAGCGATTAAAGGGTTCAAAAAATCTGTCCATGAGGCAGAGGCGTATGACCTGGACCCCCAGGCCCAGGCGGAAAATACGGCGTCGGCCAACCAGGGCAATGCTCAACCACAAATTTCACAGCCTATGCAGACCGTCCCGGCAGAACCGGTTACCCCAATGCAAACGGAAGCAGTCCAGCCCGCTCCCCAGGAACAGGTTCCTGCGTCTTCTAAGGCCTAGTTTTGCTTAAACGGCGATGGGGCAAAAGTCTTTTCCGTGGTGGTAGTCGGACCAGATTGTTTTCGAAATAACCATAAAGGGTAAATTTTCTATGAGTATAGAGACCGCGTTGGAGATCGGGGTGATTGAAACCTTCGCCGGCAACGGAAAATCACGGAGCACAGGGGATGGCAAGCGAGCCGTGAAATCTGGAATTCCGTTGCCTAACCATGTCACCGTTGATCGGGAGGGGCGGTTTTTCTACATTGCGGAATCCGGGTCTGACCGAATCAGGCGAGTGGACATGGAGACAGGGCTGTTGCATAACTTCTCGGGGACTGGTGAGACATGTTATAGCGGCGATTACGGACCATGTGGGGAAGCTGGGCTTTATCTCCCATTAGATGTCTTGTGTGATTCACACAATCATATTTATGTCTGTGATTCAGGTAGCAATCGAATTCGAAAAATTGACGCGGATACAGGAATCATTACAACCATCGTTGGTACGGGGCAGTGGGGATTTAATGGTGATGGGCCAGCCCTGGAATGCAATTTAACATACCCTGCAGCCATAGCCATTGACGATCAGGATCATCTTTATATTGCAGATACGCAAGCCCATCGCATTCGGCATTATAATCCTCAGACAGGAATGATTACGACAATTGCTGGGTGTTGGACGGCAGAAGATGATGAGCGTGTGAGTCCTTTGACGGCCCAAAATCTTATTGTCCTTTCTGGCGATGCGATTGGGATAGATTTTAGTAACGATGAAGGTTTACTGCGGCCGCGGTGTTCAGATGGACTGGATTTGTCGTTATATCTTGACGATGGCAAGCCTGCTCTAGAGTGCAAATTGTACGATGTGGTTGATATCGATGTGGACCGGCATGGCGATCTGTATCTCACGGATAAGGGAACAAACCGCATTCGAAAGTTAGATCGGAAAACTGGCACGATGTCCACCGTGGCTGGGATCTGCCGCTATGGATTTGACGGTGATGGAAAATTAGCGGTGAAATCCATGCTTAATGTCCCTGAAGGCGCTGTGGTGGACTCAGATGGGAATGTCTATATTTCCGATTCGATGAATCACCGGATTCGTAAAGTTGATAGCCAGACCGGTGTGATTACTACCATAGCGGGGAATGGTGATAGTGGCTATGATGATAAAAATATGGGTGGGTGCGGTGCTGCTCGCTTTGTGGCAAAAGAAGACGCTGGCATGTTGAAGCATGGTGATGGCCTCATTGCCATAGAGGCGATTGTGAACACTCCAGCTGGCTTAACCTTGGACTCACAGGGATATTTGTATATTTGTGAACGAAATGAAAATAAAATTCGTCGATTGAAATTGCGATAATGGGGCTAATTTGATTTTTCAATAGAGATTGCCTGTATTCGGTGGAGCCACTCTTACCCCAGTGAGATAAATAATTTGCTGCCCCACGTATTGGTTCTACACTATATCATTCGTTTTCCTT
>JBDSHB010000008.1:0-3515 GCA_039918695.1 Nitrospirales bacterium
ACGGCCACGGCAAGCCTGTTGTGAAAAACCGTTTTCCTTAAAGGGTTGCTTAA
This sequence comes from Nitrospirales bacterium, assembly GCA_039918695.1. Taxonomy (GTDB): domain Bacteria; phylum Nitrospirota; class Nitrospiria; order Nitrospirales; family UBA8639; genus Nitrospira_E. The sequence continues at coordinate 54 of JBDSHB010000008.1, forward strand.
AGCCCATTTTTTATTGAAACGCTCAACCCTAGCCGTTTATCGAAAAATAGCACCATATTTTCATTGCTCATCCGGAACATGCGATACTTCGTGAAGGAATCTATACTATGTCTTCTTCTACCTTTCATCTCTCTATTCCGGTCAGGGATATTGAATCCACGAAAGAATTTTACGCGCAAGCCTTGGGATGCGGCGTGGGCCGCCAGTCTTCCGTCGCCATCACATTGAATTTTCACGGCCACCAAATTATCGCTCATGTGACCGAAGACCTTGGACCTCAACAAAAAAGTATCTACCCGCGACATTTCGGCTTAATCTGCCGAACAGAAGAGGAATGGAATGAAATCCGGGACCGGGCCCACGGAAATAGACTGATGTTTTTCCGTGAACCCCGTCGACGATTTCCTGGTACTCCTCTCGAACATTTGACTTTTTTCCTGGAGGATCCTTCGCATAATCTGCTTGAATTCAAATACTACCTCAATGCGAACGCCATCTTCGGGGAAGAGACTTTTTCTGAAATTGGCGACGCCCACGAACGGAATGGGTAGAAGCTTTTCCCTCACCTGTCAGGATTCTCCTGGCAACACTATGGATCATATGTAATGTATGGTTCCGCGCTCTTTCATCTGGCTCCCTGCAATGTTCGTCTCCCGAGATCCGACGCCTGCCGTCCGGCCCTCTGGTGGACGCTCTGATGATCCGGCGAACCTTGTGTGAGTCCTTCGCCAAAACTCAGGATAGACTCCGCGAGTTGGGTCGCCCTCCCGTGACTTGCGTCCATCTCATGTAATGAGGCCGAACGGGGCGTCAATGGTTTTGGCTACTTTTGCCGGAACAAAAGTGGCTCGGCTGCCGGGCCGAAACCCGGCAACACAGACAATCACGGTGATACGGGAGTCTGGTTAAAAGGAGCGACTCATTCACCAACCAACGCTTTTTAGCTGGAAAATCTCAAGATTAATTTCCGATGAACCTGATATTATTGGAAGGCTAGAATCATAAATCCTATATGATCCAACACTATCTAAGGGCTTCAAGCACTTCCGTAAAATGCCCGTTCACTTTGACCTTAGGAAATATGTTCCTAATGGTCCCGTCTTCATTTATCACCACCGTCGTGCGTTCAATACCCATATATTTTCGACCATACATTGATTTCTCCTTCCACACACCAAATGCCTGAATCATGGATTTTGACTCATCACTCAACAATGAAAAATTGAGTTGGAATTTATCGGAAAACTTCCGATGAGATGAAACCGAATCGGCACTCACTCCGAACACGACAGCCCCGCTCTTTCTCAATTCCTGAATACCATCCCGAAAGGAACAGGCTTCTGTGGTACATCCAGGCGTGTCATCTTTCGGATAGAAATACACGACCACTTTTTTTCCTCGAAGCTCAGAGGAGTTCACGATGTTTCCAGTGTCATCGGGAAGGGAAAAGGCTGGAGCAGGATCACCAACCTGTAACTCACTCGTAGAAACGATACGCGGACTCAGCTGAGCGGGTTTTTTCGTTTTAGGGGTGGATGCCCTTTTGATTGTTGTTGATGGTTTTCGAGATCCTGAAGCCACACCCTGACCGGGTGATGAGGAACGCTTGGGTGTGGCCTTCTTTTTTGCAGCTACCTTCGGTTTTGTCGGTTTTAATTGTACCGGGACCTTTTTCTTAGGCTGGGCTTTTTTCGCTTTGGATGCCATAGGATCCTCCTCTGATGATAAGTAAGTAAAACGTGGCGTGATCACTCTTTCGCCGGATGAAACTAACCCTCCTCAATACGGTAGATTCTCGTCATCTCCCTGGTGATGAGGGCCCATTGTACAATGGATAACAGGCTTCATTCCTCTATTTTTTCAAGGAAACAGGCAACATGCTCCCCATTCCTTAGCAGGCGATCGGATTACGTATGCCATTGGTGCCTTGGAATCCTTTGGGCAGAGCATCCTTTTGAACCAGTCCATCTTATTGGACCTCATTTGAGGTTAACTCTGATGAGCAACGTAAGAACACCTCCTCCTGAGTGGATTGATCAACACATGTGCTCTCCAATCAGGCTTACACCCCAATGCCCAGCGGTGCAGGGCGCAAGGCTTTTCAAAAAACCTTTGTGGGGAAAAGTGGGATATGAGCAAATTCAAAGGGTGCGCCGTGACTGGCACGGGGCTTCACCAAAAACTGATTTGCGTGGAAAAGTGGGATGAGGACGAATTTAGGGGGTGATAAACATCACGGAAAGAATTTCATCGGCCTTCACGGGCAACCTCGGACAAAAAAATCGAGGGAAACGGGTATTTATTCAGAAAAACCGGAAAAACTTAGGATGTGAGAGAAAAGGAAAAGGAAGGGTGGTTAGGCGTTGCGTTCGAGAAAAGTGGCACCGGGATATTTTTCCTTGAGTCTTTCTGTCTCGCGTTTTTCCATCAACCAAGCCACAGCCTCCGCAGGATTGGCCGCAATGCCGGAACAATATAAATCTAGCCCTGTGTCCGGGTCGGTAATAAATTCGAGGCCCCGTTCATCGGTTTCAACCTTGGGGGGAGGGTTAAGTTTTTGGATGACGTATTTGTTTTTAGCCATGAAGAAGTTGTAACGCTCTCACTTTAAAAGAGTCAAATACCGATAGACCGATGATTTGGATACCTTCAAGGCGTTGGCAATTTCGGTGTCCGTCATGCCTTTCTTGCGTAAGGCTCGAGCGCGTTTGGGGATCGTCTTTTTGGGTATACATAAGCAATGGTTTTGGCTCAATCGCTTCGGTAGGGTCAAAGAGCATTAGGCCTGCATGATAGGTCCCCTATCTCGTATGGAGCGTATCACCTGGCAGAACTATATTGAGGCCTAGAGTTCTCAAATTTGAAGAAAATTCCATCAATAATGAATCCATCAAAAACATTAGATTTTTTAAAATAATATGAGGGTGGCCACATAAAATTTAAAGAATATTAATAGATACATGATCGAATAGCGCACCAACGCTGGAGCCCTAGGAATGCCAAGGACTTTAGCCCATCGTTCTAAACTCTTAAAGCTCTTCAAGAAATCCAATAAAGATGCCATATTCCCTGACCTCTCCTCTGAAATTGGTCTCACAATGTTGTTAGAAAACTTGGCTTTCACAACTTTGTTCGCATTCATTATTTTTTCCTTCCCAGACGAAAATTTCTGATTCAAGAAGCCTTTATTTCGAACCAATAGGTTTGGATTGGGATAACTCGCCTTTTTGTTCGTTCTTCCACCAACTCATTTCCGCTACATTTAAAAGACATTGCGCTGTTTGTTGCCCTTATGCTGCTTTGGCTTCTGTTGATGATCGACAGAATTCAAGAAGCCTTTAATTCCATAAATAAATGTTCCGATGGCCAGAGACTTTTCAACCTGACAGGGGCAGGATTGGTCGCCAAAAAATTGAACAAATATACGTTTCGATATCGCCGTCTCAACTCAATCATTTTGTC
>JBDSHB010000009.1:0-2773 GCA_039918695.1 Nitrospirales bacterium
CTTTGCGAATGGCCGCAAGTTTAATGAATCGATACAGATCTAAGACTGAAGTAGGGTCCGGGGTGGCTACGGCCAGGAAATAGTCTGCGAGGAGAAAAAAGTCCAGTGCGTGATAACTGGTGCCCGCGCCGATGTCAACGAGAATGATGTCTGCGTCAAGTTTGTGTAAGTGCCGAATGAGGCGTTTTTTTTTGGCATGTTGCAAATTTGCGGTAATGAGCGTTTCCCCGGTTCCAGGAATGAGCTTAAGGGAGGAGAGGCCGGGAATAGGGTGGGCGATCTCATTTAAGTTTTTGAGCGTGTTTGTCAAAAAATCTGAGAGAGTGGATGGAGGATGGAACATTCCAAACAAGATGTGGAGATTAGCCCCCCCAATGTCCATGTCGACCAGCGTGACGCGAATCCCCTTTTTGGCAAGGAGGAGTCCAAGATTGCTGACGACCATGCTTTTTCCAACCCCGCCTTTACCGGAGGCCACAGAAACTATGCACGGCATCGGTTGAACTCCTCTCTCGTTGATTTCACCAGGAATTGAGTATTACCTTACTCAGAAATTAGCTTATCATAGGGTCTTTCTTATGCCCATGGTAAAGGAATGCTCGGGTGTAAGAGCTGTTGAGAGATTTTGACCAACTAGGACGTTGCGGTGAATCGGGTGAGCTCTTGCCTTTAAAAATGGAAAATGCTAGGTTGATTTCGAGTAGAGTGGGCGTGAGCCCACTTTTTTTTGTCTTGGCTTGTGGCCGCTGTAGCGAGGAATTGTGGTGGCCTTCACGGCTGACAATCTTGAGCAAGTTATTCGCCAGGTGGGCGAACCAATCGCTCGAGCCTTAGGAGTGGATATCATTGAGGTTCAGTGCACCGGGAGACCCGCCAACCTTTTGGTTCGATTGACTCTTGATAAAAAGGAGGGAGTTGGAATTGAAGATTGTGGACAATTCCACCAGTCCCTGCGTCGAACCTGGGAGGTTCTTCACCCAGAGCAAGCCGCGTATCGGTTTGAGGTTTCTTCGCCTGGGCTAGATCGACCGCTCCGAGATCCAAAAGATTATGAACGAGTGGTGGGGGAACGACTTCGAGTCACTCTGAAAAGCTCGATAAAGAAGCAATCAGTTGTCTTGGGGCAATTGATTACCGTCACCGATATGGGGATTCATTTAATGGATGACCAAAGCAAGAATCCTCAAGAAGTCGTTGTGGCCTGGGATGATATTGCCAAAGCGAGATTAGAGGTTTCGTTCTAACGTTTTATTGGAAATGCGCACCAACCGCCCATGTCCGTTTGAACCGCTCATCGTGCCTTGCGAGGAATACATATGAAAAGTGAACTCATGTTGGTCATTGATCAAATCGGTCGGGAGAAAGGGATTGAAAAGGCTAAAGTCATTATGGCCTTGGAGTCAGCGCTTCTCACGGCGGCAAAGAAACGATTTGGGCATGGTGAAAATATTCAAGTCGATATTGATTCGGAAACCGGCGAAATTTCTATTGTAAAGAAAAAGACCATTTCCGAGAACGTGCTGGATTCCAAAACAGAGATTTCATTGGAAGATGCCAGGAAAATTGATGATGAAGCTGAAATGGGAGACGAAATTGGCTCACTCATCGAGTTGGAAGAGTTTGGGCGAATAGCCGCACAGGCCGCAAAACAGGTTATTTGTCAAAAAGTTCGAGAGGCTGAATGGGAGTCGATTGAACGGGAATATTCCAAAAAAGAAGGGGAATTAGTTCATGGGGTCATTTTGGGCCAAGAGCGTCGAAATTACCTGGTGGACATTGGAAAAACAGAGGCCCTTCTCCCGATTCAAGAGCAAATCCCGCGTGAAGCTCACCGACGGGGTGATCGAGTGCGGGCGTTGCTGCTGGAAGTTCGACGAACCCCCAAGGATGTGCAAGTGATCCTCTCCCGAGCGCACCCCCAATTCGTGGTAAAATTGTTTGGTCTGGAAGTGCCTGAAATTTCAGAGAAAATTGTTGAAATTAAAGGAGTGGTGCGTGAGCCTGGCGACCGGACGAAAATTTCGGTGGCCTCACGGGATAAGGCGGTTGATCCGGTTGGCGCGTGTGTTGGCGTCAAAGGTTCACGTGTCCAGGCCATTGTTCGGGAACTGCATGGGGAGAAAATAGATATTATCCCCTGGACCAATGATCCTCGCGTTTTTATCGGGGAAGCCTTGAACCCTGCCTCCATTGAAAAAGTAGGGATTGACGAACAAAAGAAATCGGCATTGGTGGTGGTGGCTGATTCTCAGCTCTCTTTGGCAATTGGGAAGAACGGGCAAAACGTGCGCTTAGCAGCCAAATTGACAGGTTGGAAGATTGATATCATTAGCTCCACAGAATATGAAAAACAAAAGCTTGAGCGAGACTTAGAGATTAAGGCTGCCTTGGCTGAAGAGTCTGCGCAGATTACAGAAGAGACGGTGGAAAATGCCAAGGAGCCTGAAGTCGCCTCACAAGATGAAAGCATGGATAATCCAGCGGTGGTACCAACAGAGTCAGGGCAGAGTTCGGGATCGTAAGGATACGGCTTCACAGTAAAGGACGTGCATGAGAGTTCATGAGATAGCCAAAAAAATTGGGATGGAGAGCCGTTTGCTTATTCCTGAATTAGTGCGACTTGGCATTCAGGTTAGTTCCCATAGCAATACAGTGGATGACAATATGGCCAAATGGGCGATGAATATTATTCTTGGTAAAACTCCTGAAACAACCCCAAAGCCTGGGGATTCATCTGTTTCAGGGCATGCCGGTGTGAAAAGCTCTGAGGGGG
>JBDSHB010000010.1:0-2505 GCA_039918695.1 Nitrospirales bacterium
AAGAAGCCAGTCGTTCAGTGCTGGCGTTGTTTGGCGATGTCGAGGGCGGCGACCCGGTAGGTTTCGGCGAGGGTCGGGAAGTTGAAAATATTGTCAATGAATCGGTCGATAGGCATGTTATGAAGCAATCCCATTTGGCCAATATGAATCAGTTCGGTTGCTCCTTCCCCCACGATATGAATGCCTAACAGTTGTTCGCCTTTTGGGTCGGCGATCATTTTGAGCAATCCATGGGTCATGCCGGAGATCTGTCCTCGCGCAATTTCATGAAATCTGGCTCTTCCCACGGTCGCTCCGCCATACTTGGCGGTGGCTTCCTGTTCGCTTAATCCCACGCTCGACATTTCAGGAATGGTATAGATTCCCATGGGAATATGCTCAGGAGCGACGCCGGGGTTGAGACCTAAGGCATGACAGACGGCACGTCGGCCCTGTTCCATGGAGCAGGATGCCAGCGACGGGGGGCCAATGACATCACCGACCGCATAGATATGGGGAACCGTCGTTTGGCAGTGGTTGTTGACCGGAATGAGTCCACGAGTCGTCGGCTGTATTCCTGTGGCTTGTAAATTTAAATGTTCCAGATTGGACACTCGTCCGAGAGCCACAAGTACCTTTTCACTTTCCAGCGTTTCACCACTCTCTAAAACGGTCGTCACCTTAGAGCATCCGTCCCACTGGACGGAGTCGATTTTTTGTCCACCCCGATAGTGCCCTCCGGTTTTCTCAAACGCTTCACAAAATTCATCGGTAAGTTCTTGATCCAAAAATTTGAGTGGGCGGTCCGCCGTATCCATCATGGTGACGTGCACTCCCAGCAAAGCAAAAATTGAGGCGTATTCACTGGCAATCACACCACCCCCCAACACAGTCAGGGATTTCGGCAAATAAACGAGGGAGAGTATGGAGTCGCTGTCCAGAATATGTTCGTGGTCGATGGGAATATTATCAGGTACGCGTGGGCGCGAGCCGGTGGCGACGACGATAATCGGTGCCGTGACGAAGGTCGCCGTGCCGTCAGTCTTTTGGATACGCACTTCATGGTCGGACACAAAGCCAGCGCGACCATGAAAGCAATCAATACCATTACGGGTGAGTTGGTCCTTCATAAACTTCCCATGCGCGCGCACCACCCGGTCCAAGCGGGTCATCAGGTTGGTGATTTTGACATCGTCGCGCATGCGGAATTCAAAGACCTCAGTTGCTTGGAGAAATCGCACCATTTGAAGGGCACTTTCCCGCAAGGTTTTACTGGGAATGGTTCCCTGATAGACGCAAGCCCCGCCCACCTCGCGGGTTTGCTCGATAAGGGCCACCTGCTTTCCGGCTTTGGCGCCTTGAATAGCAGCTTTTTGTCCTGCCGGGCCGCTTCCGATCACAATCAGATCAAATGGGGTCGGTGACGTCATGGCAAAAAACACTCCACACTTTTCTTGACGGTCTCGCGCAATTCCAGAAGGGCCGTCATGTCTTCAGGGTAAAAATTCAGATCCTGCACGACGGGAAGGGTGAGCAGGCTAATTTCGTCATGTATGGAATCTTCAAGCATGACAGAAGCCAAATGATGAGCAAGGCAGGTGATCATGGCTCCCTTGGTGGGAGAAATGGCTTGGTGGTACTGGCCGTTTTGGTAGTAGCGGATCGTTTCCTGAACCGGATCGGGCAGTTGCCAGACAGCGGCCAATTTTGAGCCTGCCGTGATGTGAAACTCTTCGAAGAGAGATTCAACCGTGGTCCAGGAAAACGGTTCCGCTGATTTGTCGGGAGATTGTGCGAGAAGATGGAGAATGGCGGGTTTTCCGATGGTATGCAGGAGCCCGCACAAAAAAGCGTTTTCGACGTTATGGCGAATGCGTCTGGCGATTTCTTTTCCGAAAAGCCCTGTGGCCAAGGCGTGCCGCCAGAGGTTCCGTACTTCTTTCTCATAGCCGGTCGTATGAAATACACCGCTTTGAACCGATACCGAAAACGCTAACCCGGCCAACATCGTCAACCCTAACCATGTGATGGCTTGTTGAAGCGAGACGATAGGGGTGCGAGGAGCATAGGCAGGAGAATTGGCAATGCGGAGGATCTGTCCTGCCAATGCTTGGTCCTGTTGAATCAATGAAGACAGCTGTGAGGCGTCGGCGTCCGGATCGCCTGAAAGCAGAAGAACCCGATTCGCCACCACGGGCAAAAGAGGGAGATCCAGGTTTCCTTGTCCCAATTGATCGGCGATGAAGGAACGAAGGGTTTCCCTCTCTTCCTGTGTAAGAGGGGTGATCGTTGAGTGAGTCATGTCTCAACTTGTCGGTTTTCGAGAAACAACCTTTAGAATTGTCTAGTTATGCCCGGTATCGGGTTTAAACGAAATTAAAAAGGGAACGGGTTAGAGTGGTCTCCCGTTCGACTTGCCGGGTTCTCGCCAAGGAGCAGCAGGAATGGGATCATACGGAAACTATGGTTCGAGTCATTCGATGTTTCTCTCAGAACAAGCCTTTCGCCAAGCTCAGGGCAGCTTTT
>JBDSHB010000011.1:0-4649 GCA_039918695.1 Nitrospirales bacterium
GTGAATGGGGTCGGCAAGAAGCGAGACGCCATCAAATGGGGATGAGAGTGGTTCTGATGTGGGCATGGGCTACGAGTCTTTCCCTGTTCTCAATCCCTTCCATGTTGGAGAGTGATGGGTTTTCGCAAACAGCATGGGGAGAGAACTGTTTCTGTTTTCGATTTGTTGGTGCCCACGTTTTTTATTCTGCTAGGAATTCTTGAGTCGCCGGTATCGGGTAATGACCCATCGCATGATGGGATAGGCCATCAACGATCCGACAATCGACAGGGCACAGGCCCCAACGAGAAAAGGTAGGAGATAGGGGGAAAGCATGTCAACCATATTATCCACGTTCAATTGATCCCACTCAATCGTGGTAGATGAGGATTTGCCTACTAACAGCAATCCGGTATAGAGACTGGCAGCTAAGATTGGAACAAGTGTCCAGGGATTGTTGATGAATGACCCCAGAAAGAGAGCTAAGAAATTTAGCCGGAAGGCCCAGGCGCAGAACACCACGCTGGCCGTGTGGAAGAAATAATGTGGCGCAAATGCGATAAACACACCAAGAGAAAATGCCAAGGCTGTGCGGTGAGGAGTTTCCCGAAGGTGTAGGACCTGAGTCAGTTGTTGTCGGACAGATTCAAGCGTGATCATGGACAATTGCCTGACAATCTCTTACTCCGAAAAATGCACATAACTTTTCGGCTCAAGTTTTTGAGTTTTGCCGTTTTGATAAGTGATTTGAATTCCCGAACGACGAGAGGTAATGACGCCGATGGCGGTCGCAGGAATCCGTAGTTGTTTGACCGCCGCTTCAAGGCTGTGTTGTTTTTTGGGAGATACGGTGAACAATAATTCGTATTCTTCCCCTCCATGGAGAACCCAGGGTAGAGGATCTGCGCTCACGTGTGAAGCATACGCGAGGAGATGAGGGGACATGGGAAGGCTGGCCTCCTGAATGAGGGCACCTACTCGGCTTTGTTGGCACAAATGTTCTAGATCTCCCGAGAGGCCATCAGATAGATCCAACGCGGCCGAAGCCAAACGGCGAGAAGACAACAACCTTCCCAGTGCAATACGAGGGGTAGGTTGGAGATGGCGCCGAACTAAAAACTTCATGGGTTGCCGCAAGGTCGAAATCTTTCCGCGTGAAGTTTGATGGGTCAGGCATGCCAAACCTGCAGCCGAGTTACCTAAGGATCCACTAACATAGATGATATCTCCTTCATAAGCCCCACCTCGTGTTAATGCATGACCGGGTTCAACCTGTCCTAGTATGGTGATTGCCAGAAACAGAGAAGAATGCGATGCTGAAGTATCCCCTCCCACGAGTTGAACCCCATGCGACTTGCAAGGAATGGAAAGCCCACGATACAGGTCTTTCCAGTCTCCATACCTCACATAAGGGGGAAGGGCCACAGCCACCAGGATATAGGTGGGAGTGGCTCCCATTGCGGCAATGTCACTGAGATTGGCCACGGCAGCCTTGTAGCCTATGTCATAAAATGAAGCGGTATTTTTTGAGAAATGAATGCCTTCAACGAGGAGGTCCGTGGATATGACAAGATGGGCAGATGAGGGGTGAGCCAGAAGTGCGGCATCGTCTCCCATGCCAATGAGCGTGCTAGAGCCTGGTGGGGAAAATCCACGAGTCAGGGCGCGGATGAGTTGGAATTCCCCTATTTCTGACACGGGCGCCTGGCGGCGGGAAGGGGTCATGATCAAAAATCAGCGTGTCTTGGGGACGGTTTGTCGTCGTAAAGGGCGACGGGTGACCGGCGACGCGACTTTTTTTCGACGGCCGGAAGAACTATTCCCATGAGTTATTGCCGAGTTCACTGTGTGTCGATTTTTAATGCGAAGGGCGACTTTGAGAACTTCCGACATATTCTCTACATAAATAAACTGAAGTCCTCGCAATAAATGTTTGGGAATATCATTCAGGTCTTTTTGATTTCTTTTAGGCATAACAATGGTTTTAATATGAGCCCGTTTGGCCGCCAACACTTTTTCTTTTAACCCGCCAATGGCCAGTATTCTGCCGCGAAGCGTGACTTCTCCTGTCATCGCCAAGTCTCGTTTAACCGGTTGATTGCTGAGGCAGGATGCAAGTGCCGTGGCGATGGTTATGCCTGCGGAAGGCCCGTCTTTGGGGATCGCGCCGGCCGGTACGTGAACGTGAATGTCTTGTTTGGCGAAGATGTCAGGATCGATTCCCAATAACTTGGCTTGCGAGCGGATATAGGTGAGTGCGGCATGGGCAGATTCTTTCATGACTTCCCCGAGATGCCCTGTTAAGGTTAGGAGGCCTTTCCCCTTGATGGCCGAGGCCTCAATGTACAACACATCTCCGCCGGTTTCTGTCCATGCGAGTCCTGTTGAGACGCCGACTTCATCTTTCTCCTGCTCCTGATCCGGCACATATTTTGGTACGCCTAGATAGTGATGGAGGTTTCGAGGTGTGACCTGATGCTGTTTTATCTTCCCTTCGGCAATGTGTTTGGCCACTTTTCGCATCACATTCGCCAGTTCGCGCTCTAGATTGCGAACTCCGGCCTCCCTGGTATATTGAGAGATGATGCGTGCCAGGCACGGATCGGTGAGGAGTAAATGCTCCTCGGTAATCCCGTGTTCTTCTAACTGTCGGGGGATCAAAAAGCGTTGCGCAATGCCAAGCTTTTCTTCCTCTGAGTACCCTGGAATTTCAATGATCTCCATTCGGTCCCGTAGTGCGGAAAGAATGGGGTCTGTCAAATTCGCGGTCGTAATAAACATTACCTTACTCAGATCAACGGGTACCCCGAGATAGTGGTCCATAAACGCATGATTCTGTTCTGGATCTAGGACCTCGAGCAGGGCCGCCGACGGATCCCCGCGGAAATCTGTCCCGATCTTATCGACTTCATCCAACATGAACACGGGGTTATTGGTTCCTGCCTGTTTAATCCCCTGGACAATCCTCCCGGGCAATGCTCCGACATAGGTTCGGCGATGCCCTCGAATTTCGGCTTCGTCTCGTGTTCCACCTAAACTCATGCGAACGAATTCACGACCCATGGCACGAGCAATCGATTTACCTAAGGAAGTTTTGCCGACTCCAGGAGGGCCGACAAAACACAAGATGGGCCCTTTCATTTTGGCTTTGAGTTTGCAGACTGCGAGATATTCCAGGATTCGTTCCTTGACCCGTTCCAGGTCGTAGTGATCCTCGTGCAGCACCTGGCTTGCCTGTGGGATGTCGAGGTTATCCTCAGAATGATGATTCCAAGGTAGTTCGACCATCCATTCCAAGTACGTTCTGATCGTCCCGGCCTCGGCCGAATCCTGGTGCATTTTTTCCAGACGTTTCAGTTGCTTCTCTGCCTCTTTCAGGACCTTGTCCGGCATGGCGGCTTCTTGAATTTTTCGACGAAATTCAGCCACTTCTTCGGATCGGTCATCGAGTTCTCCCAACTCTTTTTGGATCGCTTTGAGTTGTTCGCGAAGGAAGTATTCTCGTTGCGTCTTATCCATTTCGCCCTTGGCTTCAGCTTGGATTTTCTGTTGCATGGCCAACACGTCTTGCTCGTTTCCCAGGATCGCATTGACTCGCCTCAGACGGAGAAGGGGGTCTTCAATTTCGAGGACTCCCTGAGTGGTCTCAACGTTGAGCCCAAGATTGGAGGAGATAATGTCTGCCAGACGCCCGGGATCGTCAAGGTTTTCAATGACGGTGAGCACATCCGGCATCAACACTTTTCCTAATCCGATGATTTTATCTAATGCCTCTCGGGTGGAACGAATGGTTGCTTCTTTTTCTAATGACGGAAGCGCTGTGGGCAATTCGGTGCAGGTTTCGATGCGGGCAGAGAAAAATGGATTGGTTTGGGTGAATTCTTGAACCCGGGCTTTTGTGAGGCCCTGTATGAGTATTTTAATGCGGGCATCCGGAAGTTTCAGCATGCGCATGATGACCCCGACTGTTCCCATTTGATAGAGGTCTTGAGTCTCTGGTACTTCCACGTCTTGATTTTTTTGGGTGGTTAAGAAAATTAAGCGGTTGGAAGAGAGAGCGGCTTCAATGGCCTTAATGGACACGTCACGCGCAACAAAGAGGGGAAGCACCATATAGGGAAAGACGACAATATCCCGTACAGGAAGGAGTGGTAAGACCTCTGGGATCTGTTCAATGGACGGTGTGGGAATCTCCGGGTAGTCTTCAGCCATCAGTTTCATTTCTAACGACGAACGAATAGGGTTAGCCAAGGTATGGCAAGAATGGTGAATCGTGTTTCTCTGACTTTCTTCATGCGTAAGGGGCCCTGTCAAACATAGTAGGGATCTCTTCGGACACGGAGTGAACGGAATAATGGTCCCGGCTTCCACAGCCAGTGCCGAAGATTGTCGGAGGCTAGGAATGGGTCTCTGAGTGAAATCCACTAATTCGTTGTTTGAGAATACCTAGATGATTTCCATTGATTTTGATACTAGGAGAAGGTGAAAAATGTTGTCAAGGTTTATGCCCCTTCACGTCTCGGAATGTCTCTGGGAATAGGGCGTGCGTAAGGTGTTGCCTTTACAAGGAATCCCGTCACGAATATAATCTGGCACCTTGATCCCAACATGATGATTTTCTTCCCATTTCCCAGGCATCCTCCCCATTTCATCAACATCTCTAAGATTTA
>JBDSHB010000012.1:0-7198 GCA_039918695.1 Nitrospirales bacterium
TAGGGCGTTCTCCGATGACCTGTACCTCCTCCAAAACCGTGACCTCTTCCTGGTCATGGCCTGATGCCGAACCGGCCCACAAGAGGCTGAAGAGAACACAGGCCCGGAGAAATACTACAAGCGTGTGAAGGTGCCGAATAACCATCGAATTGGTAAAGAAGAAATGAGCGAGGGAGCGAGTGCTAAATGCATAGGTAACACGAAAAATTAATTAGTAACACGATTTTTAGCAAGGTTCGGTGATAATGTCAATTCAAAATCGTGCGGGTGATGGAGAGAGGAGGCATGGGGAGGATCGGAAAGCTATGCTGTGAGGAAGGAATACCTTGAAATGAGAAATGAAGGAGCGCTATTTCACGGCCTTTCCGGTGGTAGTCATGGTAAGTTGTCCATGCTTGACCCCTTTGGTTTTAATCAGCAGATTGGCTAAGTCGACGAGAGCTGAACTTCGCCCTCTGACCACAATGACTTCCAGACAATGGTCGTGGTCCAAATGCACATGCAGATTCGAAATGATTTGTTTCCCGTATTCGTGCTGATGATGGGTTAATTGTTGCAGCACATCTGATTGATGATGGTCATACACGAGGGTAATGGTGCCGACGGTCTCTTTATTTCCGCCCCATTCTTCCCCCACAAGCTGATTGCGGATGAGGTCTCGAATTGCCTCAGAGCGATTCTGGTAACCCTTCCGGTTGATGTGTTGATCAAAGGCGGCAAGTAGTGGTTCTTCAAGAGAAACCCCAAAGCGGACCAGTTGACTCATTGGCATGTTCCTTCCAGTTTGGTTTTGGCTGTCCCCCTATCCTATGGTCTTCTATTGAAAAAGACAATTGATGGGCCTTACAAGAAGGTTGGTCCGAACAACATGGATGCCGGTTGGCCTAAAACCGTTGCGGATTTGAAGTCGCCTTGGGGAGGGTGAAGAGTGTGAAGGCGTGAGAAATGAATGGTTAATCCCAGAGTGACGATCCTGAGGACAATGCCATCAGAACACCGAGAATGGTCGTCATCACACCCACGCAGGCCTGGAGCCCGTTATGGAGCCATGTCAGAGATCGAGCCGAATACCAAAAGGGGATAGCCATGATCAAGGACAAGAGGCCCATGCCGATGGTCGATCCTCCACCAAACAGGAGGATATATATGATCGCCTGGCTCGCGGAAAGGGTGTGGTGTTCAGGGTTAACAGGATCAGTGCGGCTGATCCGGCCATCCCGTGCATCAGGCCAACCAGCAACGCACGATAAGGAAAGCCATGGGCATGATCATGGGAAGTATTGTCAGGATGTGCAGGTTCGGTATGCCCATGCGCATGTTAGTGGGGTGGTAGATCCGGATGTTGGTGAATATTGAAATGAATCCGGTTTTTTCGCATCCGTCGGAACACGTCGATTCCCAACCCAACCAGCATCACACCCACCATGAGTTCCAAACCCTGTGCAAATCGTTCGGGAATGATGCTTCCCAACATCAAGACCAGCGAACTGAAGATCAACAACGTCAACGTATGCCCCAACCCCCAGACCATGCCCTGTTTGACCGTCTGGGCGATCGATCCGCTTCGGGTGGCTAAAGAAGCTGCGGCCGCGACATGGTCGGCCTCACAGGCATGTCGCATACCCATTAAAAATCCTAATCCAAGAATACTAAGCATCATAATCCTTTGTGAGCCGGACGAGTTGACCTCTGTTGCTGAATCCATCGGAACCATCCTGCCCCACTCTCACCAGAAATGGGCAGGACTCAACATTCGTCGTGACCATGCTTATTACCGCATACGTGGGCCCATGTTAATTGATACGTACGGCAACAAGTCAATTTTAGGCATCAATACCAGGTCGACCGACTGGAACATATGCGAATATCCGTCATTGGCTCATCCAGTTCGAACAGCCTCACGTGGTACGCATTTCGATAATCAGAGTCTGGAAAAACGAAGGGAGAAGCGTCGTCCTTGGGCAGAGATCGTTATTTACCCAAGACCCGGTCAAGATTGAAGGCGGCGCTGATGAGGGCGAGATGCGTAAAGGCTTGCGGGAAATTGCCAAGGGCCTCACCGTGATGCCCGGTTTCCTCAGCATAGAGTCCCAGATGGTTGGCATATCCGAGCATTTGCTCAAACACAAGACGGGCTTCTTCTAAGCGCTGCCGGTCTGCTTGCCCTGCGCGGGTCATAGCTTCCACGAGCCAAAACGTACAGAGATTAAAGGTACCCTCTTCCCCATCCAGCCCGTCCTGAATTTCGGATAAATTATACCGATAGACCAGTCCATTGGAGACCAGGCCTCCTTGTTCCGGCTTCTGGTTGATGGCATCCAGGGTCTTAAGCATACGGGGGTCCGTAGGTGAGACGAAAAAGACGAGAGGCATGACTAAATTCGCTGCATCCAACGAAGTGCTTCCATATCGCTGAACAAAGGCTTGTCGTTCTGAATCCCATCCCTTGGCCATGATTTCTTCATAGATGGCATCCCGGGTCTTTAACCAACGCTCGCGATCGGCCGGGAAGGACCGCTTCTCGGCCAGGCGCAGTCCCCGGTCCACAGCCACCCAACACATCAATTTAGAATAGACAAAATGTTGTTGGCCCCCGCGCACTTCCCAGATGCCTTCGTCTGTGCGTTGCCAGTTGTCGCAGACCCAGTTGATCATGCGCCGAAGGTGTTTCCACAAGTCGTACGAAATCGGGGTGCCATACTTATTATAGAGATACACGGAATCCATTAATTCCCCGTAAATATCCAGTTGGAGTTGGTTGTAGGCGCCATTTCCGACTCGGACTGGACCCGACCCCCGATAGCCTTCCAGGTGATCCAATGTTTCTTCATTAAGTTGGTGGCGTCCCTCAATGCTATACATGAGTTGCAGTGATCCATCAGGATTCAATTCATGACATCGGGCCTCCAGCCAATGCATGAAGGCGGAGGCTTCTTCAGTAAAGCCGATGCGTAATAAGCCATATAAGGTAAACGCGGCGTCACGGATCCAGGTGTAGCGGTAATCCCAGTTCCGAACACCGCCGATCTCCTCGGGAAGACTGCAGGTCGGGGCGGCGACAATCGCTCCGGTCGGCTGGAACGTCAACAGTTTAAGAACCAAGGCTGAGCGGTAGACCATTTCTCGCCAGCGACCCGTATACGTGCATTGCGACAGCCATCGACGCCAATAGTCGACGGTGTGTTTAAACAAGTCTTCCGCTTGCGCTTCGGGGCAGGAAGAGGAGGCCTGGGTGTGACTGGATTCGATTTCCTGCAAGCAAAAATCGACTTCTTCACCTTCTTGAAGAGTGAATTCGGTGACGATCATGTCGCCGTCCTGCGTCAGTGGGATGGTGGATCCAAGGCGAAGGGTCAGAGAGGGGGATTGGAATCGAGCCCCGTCTTTGGTGATCGTGAGCGTATGGGTATCGCGAGCATAATTAAAGGCCGGACGGCATTCCAGCCGAAAGGTCATCGATTTTCTGATAGCTTGCACGCGGCGGATCAATCCGTCCCTGATGCAGTCAGAGGTGCGAAACCCGACCGGCATAAAATCGATCACCCGCCCCACTCCTGCCGGAGAATGAAACCGGGTCACGAGGACATTGGTGTCGGGCCAATAGTATTGTTTGGATTTGACCCCGTCGGGAACAGGAGCAATCTTAAACCGTCCACCCTTGGCATCATCCAGAATGGCGCAGAACACGCTCGGAGAGTCGAAATTAGGATAGCAGAACCAATCGATGGACCCGTTCATGCCGACCAGCGCGGTGGTCTGCATATTTCCAATCAGGCCGTAATTTTCAATGGGCTGATAGGGCATGGTTTTCTTGTCGGCTTAAAAAAGGCCGAGCATTGATGAACAATCGAATGGGCCTAAAATGTGATCCGAAGGCAACCAACTTGTGGCACAAGGGCCTCGCGAAGGCTCGTACGTGCCGCGGCCAGGTGATTTTTCTATTTATACCTGGAGAACCCGAATAAGGCTAGTCCAGATCACCATATTCTGAGTCTGACCAGGAGCTCGTTGGTTCGTAGAGCAATCATCGCTTTTGCGCCGAGCCTTATCCATTCATCACCATATGGCGTGCTGCGTTGGCCCTGGGTGTATTGAATGGCGTACGACAGATGATGAGAAGGTACTTGATGAGCTTCTCCACGAAGACGACGATGGTCCGAGTCTATCCAGTACATTTCTTATGAGACAGGCGTGAGGGGAGGCTGTGTGAATCAAAGGATGATAATCCTGGTCATTTACGATACATTGTGCAATCTTCACCTGGTTGCTTCATCTCGAAAGGAGCTGGGAGTTCGATGCCAGTGCGGGAAGTCTGATGCCTGTCTATCCACCCCACGTGATGATTGAAGGGCAACTCTATGCCTTTCAGCGTATTCTGAAGGATGATTTCTTTTCTCGCAACCTCCTCTATAAGAACCAGGCGAATGAAGGGTATGTGCTCAAGCTGAGCGACTTTCGATTTGTGCTGGGCTGGCTGTTTCGCCCCCTGACGGGCTGGATCTCCAGGCGGGAATATCGAATCTATCAAATGGTTGCCGATCTCCCGGGCATTCCAGCGTTAGGACCGCGATATGGGAAGCGAGGATATTTTCATCGGTTTATTGAAGGGCACACTCTTCACGAAATAGAAAGGCATATTCAGGAACAGTTCCATGTTTTGATAGGTGATCCAGCCATCGCCCATTATGCGACATCACTGGCTCCTGACTTTTTCGATCAATTACGGGGCATTGTTGAGGCGGTCCATCGGCGGCGCATTTTTTATGCGGATTTGAATAAACGGGGAAATATCATTTGTTCAAGGGAGGGAAAGCCCTATCTCATCGATTTTCAAATTTGCCTGCCTATTCCGGTTCGACCAGGATGGGTGGGCGCGCTGACTGAGAAGATCTTTCAACTGTTGATTCGGGAGGATCTCTATCATCTGTATAAACACAAACACACATTTCAACCGCAGGGGTTATCCGAGAAGGAACAGGAGTTGGCCCAACGGTCGAATTTAAATAGGCGATACCGTCGCTATCTGTGGCGGCCCTACATTGTGCTGAAGCGATTAATCTATCCGCATGGGAGCAATGAAACCATCTGGTATAAGTGGAAAAAAGAAAAAGACCAATCCCGCAGAATGTCCTAATGCTCTAATAGATGTGATAGGGAAATGGCCTCGCTCCTCGTGAAAACCCCTGCATCCGGGATCAACATACATATCATTTGCAGCCGTTCTTATCGACATCGCAGGTATGTCATGCCGGATGCAAGGGCAGCATTCTTTTAATTTGCTCAACAATCACTTCAGGCGCTTCAGAAACGTCAACGAACGGGACGTCGTGGGGCTCTTCGAGCGTCCTAAACTGACTGGCTAACAGGTCGGCTTTCATAAAGTGCATTGTTCGAGATTGCAGGCGTCGATGGATCAGTGTGTAATTGCCTCGCAAATACACTAATGACACCTGGGGTCGGCCATCTGTAAACCACTCGCGGTACGTCTGTTTTAAAGCCGAACACGTAATCACGGCGCGCTGTGACTTCGTTATCAGGTCAAGAACAAGATTATGCAGAGCCTGGAGCCAGGGAATCCGATCTTCGTCATTCAAAGGAAGCCCATCACGCATTTTGGCCACATTCTTTTGTGAATGGAAATCATCGCCTTCGTAAAATGACCAACCGAGATCTCTGGCCAGGAGTTGACCAATGGTCGTCTTTCCTGAACCCGAGACACCCATAAGGATCACGATCCATATGTCCCGGTCCTTTGTCTCTTTCATAGCCAATCTTTAGGAACCCATTTCCTCGAGAAGCGAGACGAGGTCATCAGCATGCTCTTCTTCGATGGCCAAAATGCCCTCCAACATTCGGCGGGATGTTGAATCGTTGGTGCCTAAGTAATTGATCATTTCCCGATAGCTGTCAATGGCAATGCGTTCAGCCACCAAATCTTCCTTGATCATGTCGACCAGGGATGTTCCCTCCACATATTCGGAATGACTGCGCATCAGCATACCTTCCGGAGAAAAATTCGGGGCGCCGCCAAGCTGGACTATCCGCTCCGCCAATTGGTCCGCATGGCCTTGCTCTTCATTGGCATGTTGAAGAAACTCCGCCGCCACGCTCTGAGCATGAATTGCCGAGGCCATATAATAGTGTCGTTTATACCGGAGAACACAGACGATTTCAGTGGCCAGGGCATCGTTGAGTAGTTTAATTACCGTGTCCCGGTCGGCCGCATAACCCGGCGTTACTGCTCCTTTTTCGATGTGTTCCCTTGCGCGTTTGCGTAAGGTTTTGACGTCTGTGAGAAATGGTTGGTCTTTCATTCATGCCTCCTGCTTTGAGTGGCTCTTCTCATCAATAAACAGAATATCAGCCGAGGAACCGTCTTTATTCTGATTTCCGACCAAGTGCCTGGACTGCATTCATTGAATTTAAATAATTTTCTCAATCCTGTCTGCCACAGAACAATGGCCAAACTCTCCATTTCATCCCGCTATTTATCCAAAAAGTTGAAGATTCTTGGCAGATTGGGTGTGGTGGGTTGGTTCCAACCTGAGGATCCGAAGTCGTCTGATGCATTGGTTCAGAAGGGATAGCTGGCATTCGACTGGGGTCTCTTCTGGTCTAAGAGGCAGCGGATAAAAACCGGGCAAGCCAACGTCAAGGGGTATAATCGGCGATTATGCAATCTTATTGAAGTCGGTAAAGCAAAGCCGTCGTTCCTCGTCACCCATGAGTTGCCTCTTCGGGAGGGAGGCCCCGGAGGCGTATCGGCATTTCGATGCGCGGGAATATGGCTGGATCAAAGTATTGCTCAAGCCTGCGGAGTGAGAATGAAAATGAAAGACACCCACCATTCTCTCAGTTGCTCTGATGGATGAGGTGTCAGGAGGTTTTCCGCATATTCCGGATTGAATATCCCACTGCCTTAGCCGACGGCCGGAAGGGTCCATTATGACTTCATCCGACCTGTCGGCCGTGGGTCAATCTGGCAACGTTGCGTTTCAGAACAAATCTTTATACATGCTCAGGCTTTGATTCAGAATATTTTGAGCGACTTTTTTCTCTAAAAATTCCTCTACCACCACCGCTTTGTGTTCAAGGGTCTTGTACTCTTCAAAGAAATGGCGCATTTCGGAAATGAAGTGCTGTGGCAATTCTGAAATATCTTTAATGTGACTCACACTGGGATCGCCTGCCGCAACCG
>JBDSHB010000013.1:0-3846 GCA_039918695.1 Nitrospirales bacterium
GGGGATCAGGATCCCCAAGAGTGAGCCAGACGCCATCTCCACCCAAACTGGCCTTGAGATCCTTTGGAGAGCCAATGGCGCGGATTTCTCCCCGATCAATGATGGCGATTCGATCACAAAGCTGGTCGGCTTCATCCAGATAATTGGTGGTCATGACGATGGTCATGCCCTGCTCGCGCAATTGCCGGAGGTATTGCCAAATATTGAGGCGGCTTTGAACGTCAAGCCCAAGAGTAGGTTCGTCCAAAAAGAGTGCTTTGGGATTCGGCAGTAGACCGCAGGCGATATCTAGTTTTCGTTTCATCCCACCGGAATATCCTTTGGCCACGCGATCGGCATGTTCCTCCAGATCGACCAGCTTCAAAAGCGAGGCAATCCTGGTGAGGGCTTCATTCTTTGGGAGATGATAGAGGTCCGCGAGCAACAGCAGATGCTCTCGTCCGGTAAGAAAGCGGTCGATGGCCCGTTCTTGGGGCACGTAGCCTATCATCCGTCGAATCGTATCGGCTTCTTTGACGACATCATGCCCGAAGATGGTTGCGGTCCCGGACGTGGGGGTCAGGGTCGTAATTAAAATTCGAAGCGTGGTGCTTTTCCCTGCCCCGTTGGGTCCCAAGAGGCCAAAAATCTCCCCTTGCATGACGGACAGGGAGAGATCCTTCACCGCGGTCACGGTGTCGTAGGTTTTCCCCAGCCCTTTAACCTCAATGGCAACGGCATCAGACATGGTGTGTTATCCTTGTGCCGTTCGAAGATCGGCAAGTTTAAAGCGGATCAGATCAATCAGGCGGCGAGCTTGCTGGATGAGATGGCCGGATTCAAGTAAAAATTGTTTTTCCACGGGTGACAAATCAAGACCGGCTGAAAGGTTATGGACAAGAATGGAATCCGTGAGTTTGCCAGAAGCGATCACCTGACACAACTCATGAGCTTTTTTCCAGGTGAGATATTCTTGGGTGATGTGCTCCAGATTGATGCGGGTCTCAGTGTCCAGGGAGGCCACGCCCCCTTGAGCATGAGGAATAATTTGTGCCTGTCGGTAGGGAGTCGAGACCTCCTGTTCCTCAAAGGTGCATCGCTGAAGACCTTGCAATACAATGTTAAGCCGACCGTCAGCCAGTTTGTGTGAGCTGATAATTCGCCCCACACATCCGATGGGATAAATCGGGGGATTCTCCTCATACTCGTCTTCCCAGCCGTCTTTGAGTAAGGCCATCCCAATGCAATCCCCCTGAGCGGATGCCTGTTGAACCATTTCACGGTATCGGGGTTCAAAGATGTGTAGTGGCAAATAGGTTTCAGGAAAAAAAACGGTGGTGGGTAGTGGAAAAATTGGCACGATGTCCGGTATCGGAAATGTGTCGGAATCGGCCGATGAGAAATCTGAAGACATGCGGTACGATAGCCGAGAATTTTCGAGAAAGTCAACGTAAGATAATGGCTTCAAGGCTTTCGGTGAAGTGAGAAAATCCTTGCGGGGAAAGGGATTTGTACGCTATGAAAGCTCGTGGTATAACCGGAAGCATGAAGTGGACGAAGGCCTTCACCAACGCGACGGTTATACAGGTCAGGAGGTGAGAGCGACATCCTTCTGGTTTAGGATTTCGTTCCTGATCATATTCCCGCTACTGGGGATTCCGGCGGTCTTTGCAGAGCCCTCCAACGTTGGACTTCACGAATTTGCTCCTGCCCGTCCTGGATACGTCTATGCGTTCCCGCGGGATCATGGCAGTCATGAGCAGTTTCAGACCGAGTGGTGGTATTTTACCGGACACCTGTCGAGCACGAATGGCCGACGGTTTGGTTACGAACTGACGTTTTTTCGTCGCGGAATTGATTCACCTGATGCTTGGAGCAATCCTTCTGCATGGGCCATGCGACATGTGTACTTTGCCCATTTCGCGTTAACCGACGAAGCGAATGAGCAATTCCGGTTTACCGAAAAGCTCAGTCGTGCCGGAATCAAGAAGGCCGGAGCCGAAGCGGATCGGTTGAATGTGTGGATCGATCGGTGGTCGGTGAAGACGGTGGCCCCCGATCATCGACAATTTCACCTTCAGGCGCAGGCAGAGGATTTTTCCATTGATTTGACGCTCGAATCGAGTAAACCCCCTGTTACTCATGGCACAGATGGCGTGAGCCGGAAAGGCCAGCATCCGGAGGATACCTCCCATTATTATTCATTGACTCGTCTTCAGACGGCAGGATCAGTGGTGGTAGAGGGCACACCGCTGGCGGTCAACGGCGTGAGTTGGATGGATCACGAGTTTGGATCTGCTGACCTTTCGGAAGGTCTCGTTGGATGGGATTGGTTGAGTCTGCAACTTGAGAATGAATATGACATCATGGCCTATGGGCTTCGCCGTGCGGATGGAACGTTTGATCCTGCCTCCAGTGGAACGCTGGTGAGGCCAAACGGATCGTCGACATCCCTTTCCCTTGAAGACATAATTGTAAGCGTACAAGGCCATTGGACCAGTCCGGTCAGTGGTGCGCGGTATCCCAATCAATGGACGTTATCTATTCCGTCTGAAAAGGTCGAGTTGAACATCTCTCCCAGAATGGCCAACCAAGAACTCGTAACCAGGCGTAGTACCGGTGTGACGTATTGGGAAGGAGCGGTGGATGTCACGGGGCTTTGGAAGGGAGAGGATATTCATGGCCATGGCTATGTCGAACTGACCGGATATGCCGAACCGTACCGCCCATGACGATAAGGTGTGACCTCTTGTCATTCAGCAATGAAAGCTCCCATTGAAATGTCCAGAACTCTTTGGATCTTCGTCGTTTCCTTGATGTTTGGAATTACGGCCTGCGGGCAACGAAGCGATACCATTGTGTCCATTGCCTTACATCCCACCAAGCCCAATATTGTGTATGTGGCCACGGATGAAGCGGTATATAAGTCTTCGGATACGGGGGCCACATGGACCAGATTTGCAGGCGAATTAGCCAGGACACGAGTGATTTGTCTTGCCCTTGATCCCCAGCTGTCCGCCACCGTGTTTGCCGGAACGATGGGCGATGGGACCTATAAAAGCCCCGATGGGGGAAGAACCTGGCATCCCTACAACTCCGGGATTCAGAAAGGCACGATCTCGGCTATTGTCAATCAGATTGTGTTTAATCCTTTGGGAACGGAAATGGTCTATGCGGCGACAACCGTTGGGGTTTTTCGAAGCTTGGATGGCGGTCGACATTGGACTGAACGGATGGAAGGAATGACGGAAGTGAGTTTTGTGGTAACCCTGGCAGTCGATCCTCAGCGTCCAAACGTCCTGTATGCGGGGACGACGGGAGGTGTTTATCGAACGCTCAATGCCACGGAGAGTTGGAAAAAATCATCAACGGGCATGGTGGCCTCAGATGCCAAAATGGCCTCAATGGCGTTGGGAGTCAATGGAATCGTCGTTGACCCAACTAATAGTGCCGTGGTGTATGCAGGGACCACGAATGGGTTATATAAATCAACGGATCAAGCCGAACATTGGAAAAAGGTCGGCGGAAGCATTCAACACGCGTATGTTAGTGCTATCCAACTGGATCCCACTAATCCTTCAACCCTGTATTTGGCGACGAGTGATCGGGTTCAAAAAAGTGAGGACGGAGGAGAGACCTGGCAACCGAAAATACATGGATTGGAGGCAGTCAGTATTCGCAGTCTTCAGATGAGCCTTCTGGATCCACGCACTCTGTATGTCGGCACCAATGGAGGAGGGCTGTACCGAAGCTCAGATGCCGGAGAGTCCTGGAGCCGGTTACCTCTTACTCCAGCATCTGGTGACTAGGTTCCTGGCAGACCTAGAAAGAATCGGCTGGAAAACAGCCGAAATCTGGCCTCGCTCA
>JBDSHB010000014.1:0-3323 GCA_039918695.1 Nitrospirales bacterium
TACCCCAAGCCTGGTCGGAAAATCCTGACACTTTGATGACATACTGGCGTTCTTTTTGGGTGGCTTCTCCTAACCACTGCCAATCCGACACCGCACGATTTCCATGGCGTAAGCCGGGAATCACCGCAGAAGGTGGAAGGGGTCTGGGATCCAAAACCCATGTCCCGGGAATGATGGCACGGAGACAGTCAAACGTGTCGGATTTTAATTCGTGCTCCCAGAACTTTTCCAACCTCGGGTGATGGAACAACGCTAGGGCCAGCTTTTCCTCCATCCACGGCTTATACGGCGGGGTAACCACAACCCGGCCTTTTTTGGCACTGTAGGCAATCAATTCCCCTTTGGGAATATTTTTCAAATCGAACAATTCGTAGAACCGGTAGACCACCGAAAGAGGCCGGTCCTGCCCCTCATGGTGAATCAGAAGACCCTCTTCGGTAAACCTGATATCACGGGGATGCCCGCAATAGGCCTCCCAACCTTCCTGCCGGAGTTGCGTCACCACCCATTGCATTTCCGCGCGATAGTCCTCAGCTTCATCTGAGACTACAATGGCAACACGAGCAGGCTGCCCGTGCAACGCCCCTCGTAACATGCGGGAAAACCCTTGAATCAACCCTTCGGCCTGCGGCCACACAGGACTGCCCTGCTGGGCATACATCCGGCTGAGACTGCCGGTTAAGCCAATCCCTCCAGGGACAGAATCCAGTTCTGTCAGGGCCATTCCGTCGTTGGTGGGAATGAGATCTGGGCGAATGACACCGGGAAGTTGATTTTTGAACCGGTTCATCCGGGCAAGGGCCAGGAGATCCTCCGGCTTTCCGATATCCAAATATTCGTGGACCCACGCAGGTTGCATGCCTTTCAGACTTTCAAGATACAACCGGTTCAACGCCTGGTAGAACAACAACAGGTGCTGTCCTAAGGCTTCGAAAAATTTGGCTTCCTCGTGGGAAAGCACAAAGGGGCCGCTTGCCACTCGCCAATGATCGTCCTGCCCGGCCACAAATAACCCGTCCTTGATCAGCGTGTCCCGAAAGTGAGGATAGGGGCTGTCAGATGTTGACGGACTCAATGGCAGACGGGAAGCGGATTGTTCTGCGTGGGAAGAAATAACCGATCCTGGGTTAATCGTGGAAGACGTGTGTAACGGACCAAGCACTCTGACGTCCTTCACTCGTCGATAAAAAGAGGTTGGACCTGCACGGAATCACTTCAATTCGGACCTAACGTAAAAAGCTTGGGCCTTGATGAGGGGCCTTTTGCTAGAATAGGGGAGATCGTAGCACGCTCTCTTGAAATCAGACAAGGCACGCTCCCCAAGGAAAGGGTGGGCCAAGTAGCCATGAAAGTTATGAACATATGCCTCAGGCAATCCCCGTCATTCCTGGCCCACAGGTCGTTCCCTCGGCCGTCTGTTTTAAATGCGAAGTGTGTTGTCGTTTGCCCGAACAAGACAGTTTCCTCAGACCCTACTTTAGTGAAGATGAAATTCGACAAGCCGTCACACACGGCATCCCTTCCCCTTCCTTTCCTGATCATCGGGGTAGTCAGATTGAAGTCGTCCGACATCCCACGGATGAAGGATTTCTCTGTCCGGCATTTGATCCCATCACACAACACTGTCGTATTTATGAGGTGCGTCCCCTGGGTTGCCAATTGTACCCCTTCGCGCTCATGTGGAATGCCCAATACGATGGGGTCGTGCTTGGGTAGGACACACACTGTGTCCCTTCCTTCTTGAGCAGGCCGACGGAGCCAGGCCTCTCACCGGGGGCGCCCCACCATCTACAATGCTGACCCTTCCAAAAACGCTCATGGAACAGGCCCAACGAGTGGCGACCTATCTGGAATCCGATAACGTTCTCAATGCCCTAGCCGGTCATCCTCGATTAGTGACTCCGTTTCAACCGGATGTCGTCGTACTGCAAACCCTCGACAGCTTGACTGCGACTCTTCGTTCCTCTAATACGCGCGACACGCGGTGACGGCCACAGACTCTCTCTTTTCTCACAAACCCTCCATCCCGTATAACTATCTTTCATGTCCATTCATCTCAGTCCCTTGACCATCAACGATCAGGTTCGTCTGAACCAGGCCATTGCCTCCACCTGTATCGGGGGGAAAACCCCCTTGAGCACCTGGTCATTTCCACCGCATTATATCTGGAAAGACCTGTTTACCTTTTCCTGGACGGACATTGACGGCTGGCTATGTCTCTTCGCGGAATATTCCGATGGGATCTTTATGCCTCTGCCCCCTGTCGGACCTTAGTCAGACACCGGACCCTCGTCCGGCAGCCCTCTCAAAAACGTGCTAAGTCAGGTGATGGCGTATACGGAGATCCGGAATCGCGGATCCAACGTTACGCGAATTGAAAACATTCCCGCTAATTTAAAAGAAGAAATTCAAGAATGGGGATTCACCCTCACACCAAAGGACTCCGATTACCTGTATAGCACTGCCGATCTCATCCATCTGAAAGGAAATCCCTACAAATCTCAACGTGCCGCGTGCAATCGATTTATTCGCGCCCACCGCATCCGGATTGCCCCCTTCCAGAGCACCGATCGTGAGGAGCGTTTCGCCCTCTTTCGCCGTTGGGTCCATCAAAAAGAAGAAATCCATTTTTCCCGACTAGGACCCAACGAAGATGTGGCCCGCCTGATGCTTCACGTTGCCGCCAATGCCCATCGGGTAACCCTCCAGGAACATCGTGAACTCGGTCTTACCGGGCGAATCGTGTGGGTGGATGGAGCTGTCAAAGCCTATACGTTCGGGTTCCCACGCTCCCCTGAAGTGTTTTGCGTCTTGCTGGAGGTGGCAGATCGATCAATCTACGGATTAGCCCAATATCTTTTCCGTGAATTCTGTCGCGAGTTTCAGGCCTATCCATTGATAAATACCATGGATGATTCAGGGCTGCCGGGTTTAGCAAGGACAAAACTGGCCTATCATCCCTGTCAATTAGTGCCTAACTACATTGCCCAGCCCTCATAAGTGATCGGGATCTCCCATTTGGAATTCCATCGATAGCACTTGCAGGTTGTCCTCTCTGATTTAACATCCGTATAATGCTGGTCAAGTCATTCACCTGTTTCACTGTTCCATCCTTACATGACATTGGATTGATTTATGAAGGGTCTTGAATTCGGTATTGAACAATTCCGGATAACCGAGGAGCCGTTTTATCAGGAAGTGAACGGAGAAATTGACCTGTTTTCCGTCGGGGCAAAAAACAAGATCCCAGTCATGCTGAAAGGCCCCACTGGATGCGGGAAAACGCGGTTTGTCCAGCATATGGCTCATCGGCTTAATCGGCC
>JBDSHB010000015.1:0-5516 GCA_039918695.1 Nitrospirales bacterium
TTATGATTGCCCAGACTCTGCGGTATGAGCCAGCGATTCGCCAATTGCAAGACATCTCCTCATCCTTAGGCCAATGGCAATATCTTGTTTTCACCATGCGATTCGAAACCCACCTAGGGTCGCCAGAACAAAACACGTCATGGAGCAAATATGGCGCCCTCATGGAATTTGGGATTCACTTGCTGGACCTGGTCCGAGTTCTTACTCAGGATGAGGTCCATTCGGTCTCTGCTAACATTGCTCGACCTGCGGCCCAGGACCCCGAACTTCAGGCTTTCATCAAACTGGTGACCCAAAGAGGACTTCCCTGTTATCTGGATATTTCACGCGTCAGCCAGGGACGAGTCACCCGCGCAGAAATTATCGGGTTAAAAGGACAAGCATTGGCCGATTGGACGACCAACATCGTTCGGAAAATTTCAGGAAGAAACGAGATATTAGACTATCCCTGCCCTCCCAGTTCAACGTTGATTGAAGTGCTTCGAGATTTTTGTCAGGCGATTCAAACCGGAAGCCCGATGCCAGTTACCGCAGAAGATGGGTTACGAGCAGTCGAACTTGCCGATTCGTGTTACCGATCTACACAAACCGGGAAACCCGATTTCCTCAATTAATTCCTGTATCTTCATGACCGGCCTCCTGGCATTTGTGCTCTCCACAGCTCATAGGCATCATGGATGGATGATCCTTTTCTACGATAGACTGCGTCGGCTTGGTCGAAAATTTTCTCAATCAATTCCCAATCTTGCCGTGAAACATTATAGCCTTGAAAGAGTTCAGTAAGAGCTGGCTTCTCCCACATTGGTATTTTGTGGTTATAGCTCACAAGGGCCTCTAACATTTTGGATGTCAAACCCCTCTGATGAATTGACTGTAAAAGCCCTGCACTTTCCTTTTCAAAACACTGCTCAACCGCCGCTGAAAGATATTCGCTCAACTCTGAAGATTGGGATTTCACTAAGGCCGACTGCACTTGGATGAGGCCATGAATTAGTTGATTGGCCTGGGAGGTCCCCTCCGGCGGAAGAACATTGGCATCTTCAAACGTGGCTAAGAGGGCCATGACGGAACCAACCAAGGCCGAACCAGTCCTCTTGGAAGAAAAATCTGGCGAAGGGTGGGGGGACGAGGCAACCTCGCGGTGAGCGAGAAATAAATGATCCGGCACCCACTGCTTATACATATAGGCAAAGCAAACGTTTATCTTCTCCTTCTGAATTGGCTTGAAATTATCAACTCCTGACAAGAACTCATTCTCCAAGCCTCCTTCACTTCTACTTACACTAGCCCCCCATACGAGCAAGACGGTCACCCCAACCCATACAGTCAAGGAGATCCACGACACTTTACGATTGCCGCCCTGGTAGATCATCGAACTCATGCCTTTCACTTGTCCTTTGATTCTATGAACCATTAGCTTGCCGTCTTCACGTTTCTGCAAAACCGATGCTTGGTTCATGCCTACCTCCAAACTTCATTGTCCCGGCTTATCGGTGTTCTACGCCCATTTCGGGAACTGCATGTATTGTCCTCACCAAGCAAGAGGCCATTTTTCACAGCTGCATCACAAATTCTTTCAACAATGATCCCCTCACGCTCCAGTGCCCTATCTTTCTGCGGAGTTGGCAGTTGCTGTTTTAGAAAAATTGGGAGCCTCCACCCCTATTTGAGAAATAGCCTGCACCCATAGCCTTTCAATCCGCCATGATCAAATCTTGGAACAATACCTCCAACTATCCGTCATGAAGACACCTATCATTTTACCAACCCATATTGGCTCATATTGTGTACTCCCCCGTCCGCAGGAACCGGAGGGAAGCTCCGACTACAGCGCTACCTTACCTCTATAACAACTCGTAAACTCGCCTCCTAGCAATTTCGCGAGCAAAACAGTCCCCCCTTTCCATTTCAGTGGACAAGACTGCCTGGCTGTCTCCTCGCGCTCTTCTCTTTCTCTTTTCGAGCTGATTCCTATCGAAATCAGGATCGCATCGGCGGACATACGTGCAATCTTTTATCCCTCCAACATTGACCATTTTCCTAGCATTATGAGACATTCAGGCATCGAATGATTGGTTGACCCTATATTCCATTCATCAACGGTTATGATCGAAGGAGCACTGTTTCATGTCAAAAACCTTGAAGAAAAATAGCCTGGCCCTGACTGAGGGACCAGACCGTGCGCCCGCTCGCGCCATGCTCAGGGCCGTCGGCCTGACCGACGATGACTTTACCAAGCCCCTCATCGCGATCGCCAATACCTGGTCGGAAATCACCCCTTGCAATTATCATCTCCGCGATCTGGCGGCCAGTGTGAAGCAAGGGATTCGTGAGGCGGGAGGGACCCCCATCGAATTCAACACAATTGTGGTCTCAGACGGCATCAGCATGGGTACGGAGGGGATGAAAGCCTCCTTGATTAGCCGGGAAGTAATCGCAGACTCCATTGAATTAGTGGTTCGAGGACATCTGTTTGACGGAGTCATTGCCTTATCAGGTTGCGACAAAACCATTCCGGGATGTGTGATGGCACTGGCTCGTCTGAATCTTCCATCAATCATGCTCTATGGAGGCTCCATCATGCCTGGAGAATTCCATGGAAAACCTGTGTCGATCCAGGATGTCTTTGAGGCCGTAGGATCACACGCCAAAGGAAAAATGACAACGGAGGAGCTGATTGAGTTAGAACGACGAGCCTGTCCAGGAGCCGGCGCCTGCGGTGGTCAATTTACGGCGAATACCATGTCTATTGCGTTTGAGTTTTTAGGAATTTCCCCATTGGGTTTCAATGGCGTGCCAGCCCTCGACCCCAGAAAACAGCAGGTGGCGAAGGAATGCGGAAAAATCCTGATTAATCTCCTGAAGAACGATCTTCGCCCACGGGATATTATTACTCGCCCAGCATTGGAAAACGCCATCGCAGCAATCGCCACTACCGGTGGATCTACCAATGGCGTTCTCCATCTCTTAGCTCTTGCCCATGAAATGTCACTCCCACTAAATATTGACGATTTTGATACCATCAACCGCCAAGTCCCCCTCCTGGCTGATTTGAAACCAGGAGGTCAGTTCATGGCAGCCGACCTCTATCAAGCAGGAGGCACCCCGTTGGTGGCAAAATGGCTTTTGGAATCTGGCCATCTGCATGGAGACCAAATGACTGTCACCGGACGAACCTTAGCTGAAGAAGCTTCCTCAGCCAAGGAAACTTCCGGTCAAAAAGTTCTCTTTCCCCCTTCTCATCCAATTAAACCAACGGGAGGACTTGTGATACTGAAAGGCAATCTTGCCCCGGAAGGCTGTGTCGTCAAAGTGGCTGGTCATGCCAAA
The DNA here is from genome assembly GCA_039918695.1 of Nitrospirales bacterium. Classification (GTDB taxonomy): domain Bacteria; phylum Nitrospirota; class Nitrospiria; order Nitrospirales; family UBA8639; genus Nitrospira_E. Next base: position 3,331 of record JBDSHB010000015.1, read on the forward strand.
TTAGCACACCATGGCCCCGCAAAAGTCTTCGATTGCGAAGAGGATGCGTTTCAGGCAGTCCAAAAAGGAAAAATCGTGCCAGGGGATGTGGTCGTTATCCGCTATGAAGGGCCACAAGGCGGACCAGGGATGCGGGAGATGTTAGGCGTGACGAGTGCTATTGTTGGGGCAGGATTAGGCGAATCAGTCGCCCTTTTGACGGACGGACGGTTTTCAGGAGCCACTTATGGCTTCATGGCTGGCCACGTCGCCCCAGAAGCCGCAAAAGGTGGACCGATTGCGGCGATTCAAAACGGAGACTTGATTCATATCGACATTACTGCGCGACGTTTGGATGTTGAACTTTCAGATCAAGACATTCAAGCCCGTCTGGCAAAATGGAATCCACCAGCACCACGATATACAACTGGCGTCCTGGCCAAATATGCCAAGATGGTTTCCTCCGCATCTCTGGGAGCCGTGACTTCCTAACGATTCCCCTTCAGAGAGAGAGCCGAGGTTATTTTTTGAGAGGAATGTTCATCTTCTTTTGGGCAATTTGGACCGATTGAAAGGCCTTGTCCTTTTGCCCGAGTGCCGCTTCTTCTTCCACTTTTTTAAGAAAATCCTGTGGTCCGTGGACTGGGGCATACGTAAGGGTCACCACCACATCCATGGAAGGCGCATCCTGTGGGGTGGGAAAGGTGAAGACCTCTACCCGCATTTCTTCAGGCTTAAGAAGGGTATCGTGTAAAACCGTTTTTGCCTCAAAATCAAAGACCGTCTCCTTTCCCTCCGTATTGCCAAACGTCCGCTCATAAAACCGTTGTTCGTTGTAAACCTTTTTGAGATTTTTCCCAAAAATAGAAAGATCAACGACGACCCGAGACCACCCAGGATGCGGCAAAGGCAAATTATGCGGGACCAGGCTCTGAATACTGACCTGGACTTGAGAAGTGTCGGCGGAGGTTTCAGTCGTAAAGTCCAAGGTAACAGCATCCGCACGGACTTTTCCGAATCTACCAGGGAAGCTGTGATTGGCGACCTTTCTGACCTTCTCTCCATTTGCAGATTCATCAACTGCTTCTGGCATATGACAGGTTTGACAAGGTTTCCCACTGGTTTCAGCGTTGGTTTTTTCCCAAGATCCAAGCCAACCGGGGATGTCCTTGGCAGAGGCTGTGGTCTTTGGAAGGGAATCGTGACAGGTCACGCAGAATTTAGACTCTCGATAGAGTTCCAGCTTCTGTGATTGATGCGCCAGATTCTCAGCGGCTTTATCATATCCTCCGAAAATCGTCGTCCCCAATTGGAATGTTGGCGTTGGAGGATGCGAATTCATGTCCACATCCTGAATAAGATGGCATTGCGGACATCCGACTCCATCCATCCGTGGATCCGTTGATTGAACCTCTTTAATAAAATGAGGAAGATGGTCGCCATATTCAAGAATGTGCGGAGCGTGACAACGAAAACACATTGCGTGGTCTTTTTTATCGGATGAAGCGAGAAATTTGTCCAAGGTTACCCGGAAAGCAGCAGTCACAATAGAACGCGATTGAGCCGAAGCTTCCCATTCATCAAAGACTCGAAGATGACAGCGTTTACATTTTTCAGAATTGGGAAATGATTTTTCTAACGGTTTTTTGTTTGAAGACGATTCACCTGCAACAGAGGCCGGAAGAGGCACCGCCAGCAGAAAACATCCCAACCACAACAACAATATCCCCCCCCTGATAACTTCACCCCTGAGTGTTCTCTCTTTGTAGCTTTTGGTCATCAGACAATCCTTTTGTGTTTTTCAACAAACAATTTGCAAGTTTTGACTGTCTATAAACTCATGGTGCGAAACGTGAGGAGCCGTGGGGAAGAATAATCTTTAATAATGCGTTCTGCCGTTTCCCGTTCTTTATGGGTAGCGAGGCTTTCGAGGAATTTCGTGGCAAGAGCCTTAGATGGCTCGGGAATGAGAGAATAACTCACTGAGGCCTCAATCAGGGAAGCCTCTGTACCTTGGGGAACTTTCAATATAAATGGAATATGTCTTGTTGTGCCTCCATTGACAAAAGGTCGGGGGATCGGACCGCGAAGCAGTTCCTCAAATGTTCGGCCAAACCGTTCCTGATATTGGTCGATAACGTGTCCATCTGAATTTTTGAGCGTAATCGTGACAAAAAATTGTTTTAATACAGGATCGCCACCGGGAA
>JBDSHB010000016.1:0-7767 GCA_039918695.1 Nitrospirales bacterium
GGACCCCGCTCCAAAAATTTTTACGTTATACATGTATCCTCCTAAGAATGTTCACAAGACTCGGTATATGGATGCACATTCATGCTCAGCGTCATTGCGGTTGTAAGCACTCTTCATTCTTGAGTAGTTAGTTGGGAAATATTTCAAAAATATTGTCTTGCAGGGGCCTGACTTGTGTGTGATGAAACCTTCCTAATGCATGTTGTAATCGCTTGATGCGGTCTTCGATATGCGCCTGGTTGATTTCAGGGAAAATGTGATTCAGGTAATTGTAGCGTTGCGATCGGTTTTGATCACCCATGCGAAATTGAGCGTTGAACCGCCGGCGTAATTTTCTGCCGAGCGCCTGGGATTTTGCGGCTAATAGCGTGCCCAATTTCGGGGTCGAGGGTGAAAAGGTGGTGTCGAATGTTTCGAGCGTATTCACGATGTTTTCTGAGGCAAAAGGCCCTTGGAGAGCCGCGAGATATTGTTCAATTAAACGGGTTTTGGCTTCAGAGTCATGTTCCTGTGCAGACTGGACACCTGAAAGGGTTGTTTTGACGAGTTCAATTAATTCCGGAGAGGATGTTGCACGGCGGCTGACGGCATTCGGAAGTTTTTTGTCAAAACGGTCGGACATGATCGGCTGAAAGGAAAAAACGGGACGTTTCAGGACATACCCTTCCAAGCCGGTGGTGCAACTATTATGAATAATGGCATCGGCCGCCAATAACCAGGGAATGACATGCCCTTCTATATGAACCTGGACATTTGGATATCCTTTCGCAGCCTGTCTCCATGTCTCATGGCTTTCAGAGGGATGGGGACGGATCAATATGGTGTGTGCGGGGAAGGCTGCGGCCATTTGGCCTACCATGTCCTGGAAATGCTGGAATAACGCCAGGCGGTGCCGGGCCATTCCAAGTTCAAATTCGTCCACGTCCGATGGTGAGACCGTCGCTCGTTCAAGCGCCTCCTTTTCGGCTCCCTTGTTGGGCCTAAAGTGGTTCAATTTACCGAAATTGGTATTGATCAGGATGATCTTTCCGAATTTTTCATGGATGGTTTCGACTTCCGGTTTCCAATATTGGCGCAGTTCCGGCCGTAATAAATCCACACGGGAATTTCCGGTAATATGGATGGGCATTCCGTTGTATTGGGGCTGTGACTTCCAGATTCTGGCATTTTCTGGTCCCCATGCTAAAAAGAAATTTGGTCGGGAAAATTCTGTCGAGCCTAATTTTTCTTTCACATACACTTCCGGAGAACAGTACACAATCGCCTCCTCGTCCGTTCCTGCCAGCGCGTGTCCCAATTGAGCCAGAAGGGAGAAGACAATGGCACTCCGGTTATGAAGGTTTGTGGGGAGGTAGATGGATCTGGGTAAAGAGGCCAGATTGAGTTGAATCTCATGCTTTTCGCCAATAATGACGGAAAATCCCCGTTCTGCGGCGAAGCAGGACAGCAAAACTTTGGCGTCAAATTCCCTGTTAAAGACTTCAACGGGGATAGTCAGTTGTCGGCGGGGTTTTGGCATGCGTGATAATGAAATTTCCGTGTATTTTCAGGACTGATCAAAAAACCCCAAGGCCTTTTTGACTTTTTTAGCGACGTCCCCGGTTTCGTTTAATTGTGGGCGTTTCCCGTTTTCGATGGGTTCGCCAAATGGTCGAGCGACTCCATTTTTGAAAAGGGAATCATGCAGCATGGTGAGATTTCGACGAGGCTGAATCAACCCCGAACGAATCAGGCGGGCGCAAAGCCGTTCAATCCCTTGTTGGGGACGGGCGGTTCCCCGTTTGTTCAGGGGTTGGGAGTGTGCACGTTGTACCATCTTTTCACTGAGGCGCACTTTCCATGTTGGTGAATGTTCAGGAAGTGGGACGATATAGACGGGCTTGCCCAGCGACGCGGCTTCGGCCAACATCGATTCGCTTTCTCCTGTGACAATAAGCACGTCTGCGCCAGCTAAATAGGCGAAATACGGATTATCAGATTGGTTCGGTTGCCATGTATGAACAACATGGTCAGGAGTCAGAGTGTCCTCAAGGGCTTGACTCAGATCCTTACCCGTTCTGGGAGATGTAACAGCAAAAATCTTCCCATGGCATGTTTCGGCTAAGTCTTTGAGTTGGTTGCCAATCATGCGAGCCATATCTGGGGTAAATTTGAACCGTGCAGTGGAACCTCCCACGACAAAGACAATGCGAGGATGGGGAGCGTTGCCAAACAGGTCCGGCCAACGTTGGCTGACGGTCTCCAAGTCTTCTCGAGTCAATCCGTTCAACGGGGCGAGGGTCTCAATCCGGTTCGGATGGGGCGAAAATCCATAATAGGTTGGTGTAATCACGACATCAAATAAATCAGCAGGACCTCCTCCTTTGCGACCTAATTGAATGATTCGTGTTCTTCCCTGGCTCTGGTCACGAATCCATCTGGCAATTGGTGCCGGTCGCCATCCCGTCGAGATCACGACGTCAGGCCAAGGGGCTTGAAGGGGGGAAGAGTGACGTTGATCTAACCCTATGATATTTGGTGGGGCCAACCCCCACAGGAGTTTTTGAATTTTATGCCACCCGTAGAATCGTAACTGTTTTATATCATAAGGCCACCCCAACGACTTCGCGAGTAATTCTGATTGGGTGGTATGTCCAGCTTTGCCGTCTGAGAGTATCCAGATTTGTGGAAGAGTCCCAATCCAATTGCCTCCACAACGGATTTGACTCTGTGAAATTCGCTTGGAGGAGTGTGTGTGGAACACCATTTTCCAGTGAATAGCCGGATAGCGGGCACTGATTGAGTCAATACGACTGATCCACCAGTTGAAATCTCTTTTTAAATCTGATTGAAGAGGGCCAACCGTGAAGGACTGGAGTGGATACGTGCTGTTTATTCCCACATAGACCATACCGTTTGCACGATGAAACAGGGCTTCAAGGACCCATGGAACATCGTCATCCGGAAGGAGTTGCAGTCCTTTGGGTGCGAGGACAATGTCGAATTTTTGAAATCCTAGAGCCCCAAGGTCCTGATGACAAAGGTCAAAAGGAGTCATGGCTAATGTGGAAAGACCGCCGGTCCTCAGATGTTCTGGAATGCGATGAACACGTTCCCCGAGATGACAATAGAGAAGAGTGTTGGGCTTGAGAATGTGGATCGCTTCCTCAATCTCGGGCACGGTCTCGGTATCCTGGATAGGGACGTTGGCCTGGATATTACTTGCTTGGGTGGCGAATCTAGTAAATAGTGAGGATGGATCGGATTGGGTGAAGGTAAGGAACCCTTGTTGATTGGCGCTGTATTCCAAGTTGAACCACACATCTCCAACCGAGCTTTTCTGGTAAACAAATTCCTCAGGGAACGGCTGCCAGGGTTGCGTATGAAGAGCTGTAAAATGGAGGACTTTGGACTGTCCTGTTCGATATTCTTCATCGCGGGCATTCCATTCGGGTTCCAATTGTCCCCAGAGGTTGGGTACGTTTAAGGCGCGTTCGAGCAGTGCATTTTTTCTCTCAAATTTGGCTGCGTTAAGCGACCAGACCTTTGCCAGTTTGGTGCAATCCATCAGCATGACTGAGGAATCATTCTGAGCAATGGAGAGAAAGCCATGATCGTTCAAATCGTGGTCGAATAATTCCCCAGGGTCCGCCAGGTAGAGTTGATCCACATCGTTGTAAATCGCTCGTCCGACCTGGCCTGCAAATGATGGAATCGCAAATCGATAATTCGTAAACCCTGTCAGCCATTTTCGTCTGTCAAATCCTGATAATTCCTTCATGAGGAAAATTTCGTACACTCGACCTGGGTCACGAACCTGTTCAATGGACCACACGAGGATGCGTTCAGCCCTGTATTGGGCTGGTTCACTTCCAATGAAAATTCTGACTGGAGATTTCCTAGAGGAGGGACTTCCCCCTCTGGCTTCCAAAGTTATTTTTTCGGGGATTGCCCTAATGCCGTATGGTCTAGAGCGGTGGCGTGTCATGGGAGGTTTGGAAATAGGTTAAGGTGGTTATTTTGACATGTGATCGAAACGCGAACATTTTTTAATTGAGGATAGCATCTGGTTGCACCTGAGCAGAGTTGGTGTGGGTTTGAGTGATATGAGGCAACTCTGCAAATGCAGAAATAATTTTTTCAATTTGTTTCTTCGTATGAGCTGCGCTGACACTTAATCGAAGGAGGCATTCGCCGTTTGGAGTGGCAGGAGGAATCATGAGATTGACATAAATGCCATTTTCCAGGAGTTGTTGCCACATAGCAAGCGCCAATTCTCTGGTAGGGATCATCGCGGCCATAATCGGTCCGACCTCTGCCCCAAGCGTATATCCACTCTTTATTAATCCCTCATACAAATGCTGTGAATTCGTCCATAGCTGTTGGCGAAGTTCGGGGTGAGTCTGGATAATCCGAATGGTTGCCCGTGTGGAAGCGACAACAGATGGACATGGGGAGGCCGTAAAAATATAGGGACGACTGGTATAGCGGATTAACTCGAACTCTGGATGAGAACTAATACCGAATCCGCCTGTCGAGCCCAAGCTTTTGCTGAATGTTCCGACGATGCAATCGACGTCCTGTTCGACGCCGGTTTCCTCGGCCAAGCCTCGTCCATGTTGGCCGAGTATGCCCAACGAATGGGCTTCGTCAACGATCAGGGTGGCCCCATATTTTTTCTTCACTTCGACGATCTCGGCCAGAGGAGCTCGATCTCCCAGCATGCTATAAATGCCCTCGACGACAATTAAGGTCCGATGACTTCTCTCCCCCAATCGACGGAGACGTTTTTCTAAGTCTGCCACGTCATTATGCTTAAACCTGATGATCTCTGCGCCTCCAAGCCTGCATCCATCATAAATGCTGGCATGAGAGTCCCCATCCATTAATATGGTATCCCCCGCGCCTGCAAGAGCAGAAAGGACGCCAAGATTGGCTTGATACCCCGTTGAAAAAACGATCGCATAAGGCGCACCATAGAATTCCGCGATGGCTTTCTCAAGCTCCCTGTGGCTCGCAAAAGATCCATTCGCCATCCTCGATCCCGTTGTGCCGGTCCCTTCCTGAGCAAGAGCCTGTTGGCCGGCCAGAATGGCGTCAGGGTGAAAGGTTAAGCCTAAGTAGTTATTGGTGCCAACCAGAATAGTCGTTTGCCCGTTGATGATGGCTTCTGTTGGTGAAAGGATCTTGTCGATAGTGACGTGAAACGGGTTGACTCCACTTTTTAGCAACTCATTTCTGGCTTCTTGAATAGGAAAAAATTTGTCGAATAATGACATGATTACCCTTTCAGCAATTTCTCAATCTCTTCGCCTAGGTCCTTAACTGTTCGGATATTGGGAAGATTGTTCAGAGGGATGGAAATATCAAAGTGATCCTCGATTTTCAGAAGGACTTGCATGACCTGCAAAGAATCTAATCCCAACTCGGCAACCAGCTCTGTTTGTTCTTTTAACCGAAAGTTCTCTTTGGTAAAAGGCTTAAGGGTGTCGAACAGTTGGGGGAGAATGTCAGCATAACTTATCATAATAGCCTTCTTGATGAGGGAGGAGGACGGATCTGTACTAATCCCTATGGGATGGCATGAGACTATCCGATGTGAACAATCGACGCAAGCCTTCTTTGAGTGAGATTTGAGGAGTCCAGCCGAGGGTCTGAGTCACGTGAGTATTGTCACAGACCCAATTGAGGTGCAGGAGTTCAGCAACCTTCCCGCTGGTGAAAAGAGGAGTATATCTCAAGAGGTGGGAGAATATTTCACTACTTTTTCCTCCAATTTTTAGGAGGCTTGATGGGATACGCAAGCACAGGTGAAGGCGAGGATTGGCAATTCGAAAGACATCCTCCCAGGAATATCCCCCAGGGAAGCCATCATCAATCTCAAAAGTCTGAGAGGGTGGGTCACCGCTTTTTAGCCAATGAAGAATAGCGTTGGCGAGATCATCGACATGAATCAAGGAAAATTTGGCCTGGGAAGGACCAAGTTGAATCCCAATTCCTTTGCGCAGCATGGTAAAAAGGGGGAGCAGCGCACGGTCTTGCGGTCCATAAACGGCAGGTGGACGAAAAATACTCCACTTCAGTGCCCCCGCCTCACGGGTTAAAACTGCTTCACCTTCATGTTTGCTCCAGGCATAGGGTGAGAGTGATGGCTCACGAGCGGCGAGAGATGAGAGGAGAACAAATCGGGGGAGAGAGGAATCCGCGAGGCAGGCTTGAATGATATTAGAGACTCCCATCACATTTGTCGGATAGAAGTCCTCTCGGCTAATTCCGCGAATCGCACCTGCACAGTGAATGACAGCAAACGATTCTTTGACCAGGGCTAAAAGGCTGGCAGGATTTTCCAATTGGCATAGGACCGGTTCTATTCCGAGGTTTTCGAGCTTTTGAACTTGGCGTGGAGAGCGAGCCAAGCCACGCACATGCCATCCGGCTTTCTTTAAATGCTGAGCGATGACTCCCCCAATGAAACCGGAAGCCCCTGTTAGGGCAACGGTAGTAAGCATAGGCAGTGGAGGGGACGCTTGAGGAAGGGTAGATATAGTCTTACGCGAATTTAGCTGTGGTGGACAACATTGTAGCCACTTCTTCCCACTGTATGCGAGTGAGGAAGTCGGCTTTGGCTCGGGATCGAGATAATTTTCCAGATGAGGTGCGAGGAAGCGTCCTGGGTGGTATGAGTTCAATGTAGCATGGAATAGACAACTCTTTGTTCACTAACGCTCGCAGGCGTTGAACCAAATCTTCTCTTTTTTGGTTATCCATTTCACGGCATTGCACAACCATGATGGCAATCTCATGGCCGTCCTGGGAGGAAACGGAAAAAGCGGATGAATCACCAGGTCGGACTTCTGCTTGTTGTTCTGCCATGAATTCTAAGTCTTGAGGCCAGATATTCCGTCCATTAATGATAATCATATCTTTGGACCTGCCAATAATGACGAGACTGTTTTTGACCCAATAGCCAATGTCGCCCGTATTGAGCCAGCCATCGGGGGAAAGGACCTCTTCCGTCATGATCGGATCATTAAAGTATCCGGTCATGGTGCTTGCCCCACGCACAAAAATTACTCCACTTTCTCGCTCATCGAGGACATCTCCGTTCTTACTACGTATTTGAACTTCATATCCAGGGAGAGGAACTCCGCAATTCACAAATTTGCTGCATCGAGCCTGGTTGTCATCAGTCGAGAATGGGACAAAAGGCATCGCTAGCCTGTTATTCGAGAGCTGATCTCCGTCAACCCTGTCAACCTCGAGGCCTTTGTTCAAGGGAGCAAAACTAATTGCTAAAGAGCATTCAGCCATCCCATAGCAGGCCAAAAACGCTTCAGATTTAAACCCACTGCCCTTCAGGGTTTTGGCAAAACGGGAGAGGCTATCGGCACGAATTGTTTCGGCGCCAGCGCCTGCAATTCGCCAAGAACTGAGATCATACTGTTCATTAAAATCTTCCCCAAGTCTTCGCACGCAGAGCTCGTATCCAAAGGAGGGGCTAAATGAAATTGTTGCCCGACTCTTCGTCATTAATTCCAGCCACTGACGTGGGCGCATGGCAAAATCGCGTGTGCTCAAATAATCAACCGAAAGCTGTGAAGCGATTGGACCAAGAACGAATCCGACCAGGCCCATGTCATGGTAAAAGGGAAGCCAAGAGACACAACGGTCCCCAGGCTGAACTTGTAAGCCATGCTGAATGATTCCGGAAAGATTCGTCATCACGGCCGATTGAGTGACTTCGACACCTCTAGGCCAACGTGTGCTACCAGAGGTGTATTGAATATA
>JBDSHB010000017.1:0-6158 GCA_039918695.1 Nitrospirales bacterium
CACCAAGGCAGCCTTGGGGTTTGCCAAATCTCAAGGAGTGCCGGTTGACCAACTTCGTAGGAAAGATACGCCCAAAGGGGCCTACATGGCGGTCGAAACGCATCAACAAGGTCAGTCGGCCAAGCGAGTGATCACGGAGGCGCTTCCGCAGATCTTAAGTAAATTGGCCTTTCCGAAAGCGATGCGCTGGAATGCCTCGCGGGCAAAATTTGGTCGTCCGATTCGCTGGGTGGTCGCGCTATTAGGCGACCAACCGCTCACGATAGAATTTGCGGGGATTCAATCCAGCGCCATGACGAAGGGGCATCGATTTTATCGAGCGAAAGGAAAAAAGCCGGGACAGGCGCTTCCTCTCACCACCGCCAACAATTATATCGAGACCATGAAGCGACTGGGGGTGCTGGTTGATCCTGAAGAGCGTCGGAGTCTCATTACGCAACAAGTATCGGCGTTGGCTAAGGCGGCGAAAGGACAGGTGGATCCATTGTCCCGGGATGAACTGATTGAAACAGCGGTCTTCGGTGTGGAACACCCTCACGCTATTCTCGGAACGTTTCAGAAAGAATTTTTAGCGGTTCCCAAACCGGTTCTGATCTCATCGATGAAAGAGCATCAAGGTTTTTTCTCGCTGATGACCAAGGATGGCGCGCTCCTGCCAAAATTTATTGCGGTGACGAATATGCCGTGGGGAAATACCCCGCTCATGACCAAAGGCAATGAACGAGTCCTGGCCGCTCGCCTGAGTGACGCTCAATATTTCTTTGCAGAAGACTCGAAACGCCCGCTCCATGAACGAGTGCCGGCGTTGGAAGGCGTTTTGTTGCATCACAAGTTGGGCACTGTTCGTCAAAAAGTAGATCGGGTGGGTTACCTGGTCGGATGGATGGCTGAGCAGATCGGCCGAAAGGATCTTGACGATATCTGCCGACGCGCCGCTCTTCTGGCCAAGGCGGATTTGACGACCGGAATGGTTGGTGAGTTTCCAACCCTGCAGGGGGTCATGGGGGAAGAATATGCCAGACATGATGGCGAATCTGCAGAGGTCTGTCGCGCCATTGGTGAACAGTATTTCCCCAGATTTCCAGAAGACCAATTGCCGACCGAGCTGCCTGGCGTTCTACTCGCCGTGGCCGATCGGTGTGATTCCATCGTGGCTTTTTTTGCGGCAGGAATGTCCCCGTCCGGCTCGGAAGATCCGCTGGGGTTACGGCGAGCCGCGTATGGGTTGGTGCGGATACTCGCAGAAACGCCCCTCCGGCTGAATGTCGCCTCCGTTGTGAATCAGGCGCTGCAGATCTTAGATGGACAGGGTGGGAAGGTGCGTGGCACTTCTCAAACCGGTTCAGATGTGGTGGCGTTCATTCTTGACCGGCTTCGGTTCTATGGGAGGCAACACCTGGGCTTACGGGACGATATCATGGAAGCGGTCATCCACGTTCCCAATTCGATGGTCTGTGATATGGCTGATTTGGTCGCACGCATGCAGGCCTTGGAAGCCATGGTGCCTCAGCCGGATTTTGATCCGCTGATGATCGGATTTAAGCGGGCTCACCGAATTGTCGAAAAAGAACAATGGACGAACGCGCAGGCCCTGCCTGAACAGTTTGTGCATGAATCGGAACGTCGACTGTTTCAGGCCTTGGGGGTGATACAACAGCAAGTCCGCGATTCAGTGAATGACCGGAATTACGGGAAAGCCCTTCAGTCGTTGTTGGAACTCAAGTGCCCAATTGATGAGTTCTTCGGAGCGGTGATGGTCAATGATTCAGACCCACAGACACGGGCCAATCGCCTTTCCTTATTAAAGGCGACGGATGACCTGTTTCTCACGGTTGCCGATTTGTCCTGTCTGCAATCGGCAAGTGGATAACAGTCGATAGAAGAGGGTTCCTGGACACCGTCGTGGAAGCGAGACGGTCATGGGAAGGAACATCCGATGGCGGGTAGTACGGACCGGGAAGAGAGCCCAAAGATTGCACGACGCCTGAAACGCTTTACCCTGGTCGTGACGGTAGCCCTGATTATTGGCTGCAATGCCTTAATCCTGACTGGTCTTTGGGTGAGCGGAGTTGATTTGGAGAAAATCTTGTCAAAATCGGAACTCTATGATCAGGAGAATGGGCATTGTGTCCAGGTAATCTGGTTAAAGGTTGTGGGCGTGGACGGGTTGGTCAAGGTCTGCTCCGAATGGCTTGATTTCTCCGATATCTCGGGTGAAACGCATCTGTTGCCGGAAGGAAAAACCCTGGCCATGGGGCCGGATGGCAACCTGTATGTCTCCGGGCATCCGGCGGAGAATTACCGATTGATTGCGCTCATGATTTTTGCCATAGTTGTCATAATATCCGGCATGTGGACAAAGCAAATGTTGATAGCCAAATATCAGAACCGTCTTCAATCTGTAAATCATCATTCAACCTGAATGCTTGTGTATCCCACCTTTGTTCTAACAGCCAGCTCACATATTCATATTCATACACCACGCCTGTCTCAGGCATCTCTGAAAAACAAGACTGTTGCCCGTGAGGGTCTCCTGACAACCGGGAGAATGATCGGGAGAAGAATGCCAGGCATTCAGTCTTCTCCGGTGATGACGTCTTTTTTTCCGGGAGGCCGGTGGGTCGGCTAAAGGAGAGCGAAGAAATGCGGCACAAAAAATATGTCTATTTCTTTGGCGGCGGCAAAGCTGAAGGATCCGGCAACATGAAAGAACTCTTAGGAGGGAAAGGGTCGGGATTGGCCGAAATGACCAATCTGAAAATTTCCGTTCCTTCAGGGTTCACGATTACCACCGAGGCCTGTGTGGAATATTTTCATTCAAAAAAACGCTTCCCAGCCGGGATGTGGGATCAAGCGCTGAATGGACTGCGGCAGGTCGAAAAAACCATGAAGGCCAGACTCGGCGATCCGGATAATCCATTGCTGGTGTCCGTACGGTCAGGGGCACGAGCGTCGATGCCCGGGATGATGGATACGGTGTTGAATCTCGGCCTCAACCAACAAACGGTTCAGGGTTTAGGCAATAAGACCGGCAATCAACGGTTTGCCGTTGATGCGTACCGGCGTTTCATCACCATGTTTGGCAGCGTGGTGATGGGTATTCCCCGTGAGCGGTTTGAACATAACCTGGAAGCCATGAAACAGGCGCATGGGGCCAAGCATGATACCGATTTGACTGAACAGGCCTTGGCAGAGTTAGTGATGCAATATCAGGAATTGGTCAAAACCGAGACGGCGCGAGATTTTCCCCAAGATCCCTTTGAACAACTTCGAATGGCGGTGGATGCGGTGTTTGATTCCTGGTTTGGGGATCGTGCCGTGACGTATCGCCGGCTCTACGATATTCCCGATGAATGGGGAACGGCCGTCAATGTCCAGTCCATGGTATTTGGCAACATGGGCGACACCAGCGGGACGGGGGTAGCCTTTACCCGAAACCCGGCGAACGGCGTCCCTGTCTTTTTTGGCGAGTGTTTGCTGAATGCCCAGGGCGAAGATGTCGTGGCGGGTATTCGAACTCCCATGCCGGTGGTGGCGTTAGAAGACAAGCTGCCGGACGCGTACAAGGATCTCCTCAAGACCCAGCGTACTCTGGAAAAACATTACCGGGACATGCTCGATCTGGAATTCACAATCCAAGAGGGCAAATTGTATATGTTGCAAACCCGGGTTGGAAAACGGACCGGCATCGCGGCGGTTCGGATTGCCGTGGATATGGTTCGTCAGGGGCTCATCGACCGGAGAGAAGCGGTGAAGCGTGTCGCACCCGAACAACTCTCTCAATATCTGTACCCCATCTTTGAAAGCAGTGATGAAGCCAAATTTCAGTGTGTCGGGAAGGGACTTCCGGCTGGTCCGGGAGCAGCGGCTGGTCATATTGCTCTCACTCCGGATCAAGCCGTGGCCATGAAGGCCAAGGGGAAACGTGCCATTCTGGTCCGTCATGAAACCAGTCCTGATGATATTCAGGGGATGCATGCAGCCGAAGGATTTCTCACGGCGAAGGGCGGGATGACCTCGCATGCGGCCGTGGTGGCTCGTCAGATGGGAAAAGTCTGTATCGCCGGTTGTGATGCCGTGGAGGTCTTGCCAAATGGAAAGGTCCAGTTTGGCACCATGGTCCTGTCCGAAGGAGACTTTCTCTCCTTGAACGGGTTTACAGGGCAGGTCTACGCGGGAGACATTCCCGTGGTGGATTCCGAAGTGATCCAGGTGATTCAAGGGAAAATGGATCAAAAAGATTCTGAAAAATATCAGTATTTTTCCACGATTTTAAAATGGGCCGATGCGTTCAGAGTACTCAGAATTCGATCCAATGCAGATATTCCGGAGCAGGCGCACATTGCGCGAGGGTTTGGGGCCGAGGGCATCGGCCTCTGCCGGACGGAACACATGTTCTTTGCCGAAGACCGGGTACCCATCATGCAGCAGATGATCCTGGCATCTTCCAGAGAAGAACGGGAGCTGTATTTAGAGCAACTTCTTCCCCTTCAACGGCAGGATTTTATCGGACTCTATCGGGAAATGAAGGGATTTCCGGTCACGATTCGCTTACTCGATCCTCCCCTCCATGAGTTTTTACCCAAACGCGAACATCTCCTGGTTGAAATCGCGAAGTTGGAAGTGACCAATGGAGATCCTCAAGTCATTCAGGAGAAACAACGGATACTGGATCGAGTCGAAGAGTTGCATGAGTATAACCCCATGCTGGGTCTTCGTGGATGTCGGCTTGGGATTACCATGCCGGAAATTACGCGGATGCAGGTTCAGGCGATTTTTGAAGCGGCTTGTGAAGTTGCGCGCGAAGGTAAAAAGATTGTGCCGGAGATTATGATTCCGTTGGTGGGGATGGCGTCAGAGATGAAAGCCCAAAAGGAACTGATTCAAGAAGTCGCCCAACAGACCATGGCGCAATATGGCATGAAATTAACGTATTTGATCGGCACGATGATTGAGCTACCTCGCGCGGCGGTCACGGCCGCGCGAATCGCCGAACATGCCGAATTCTTTTCCTTTGGGACCAATGATCTGACGCAAACGACGTTCGGGTTTTCACGCGATGATGCAGGACCCTATATCGGGTTTTATCTGGATCGCCAGGACCGGTGTCCGGTCTGTCAACGGACCAACGTCGATTGGAAGAAAATGGTGTGCCGGATGTGTAAGGCCACGATCGACAAAAAAGCCGAAAATATTTTGGACGCAGACCCCTTTGCCGTGTTGGATCAAGAAGGGGTTGGAGCCTTAATGAAATGGGCGATTCAGGAAGGGCGGAAGACTCGCCCGTTAATTAAACTTGGAATCTGTGGAGAGCATGGTGGTGAACCGAGTTCCGTGGCTTTTTGTCATGAATTAGGCCTGGATTATGTGAGCTGTTCGCCTTACCGTGTGGCCATCGCGCGGCTCGCTGCGGCTCAGGCGGCAGTGGCGGTGCTCGAACGTGAAGAAAGCCAACGTCAGCCTCGAGCCACGCAGAGCAACACCAGTAAATCCCGAACGGTGGCGAGTAAATCCCGGCCGACCAAGACGCCTAAAAATGCACCATCAAAGAAAACGACCGGGGAAAAAGCCCCGACCAAGAAAGTCGTGGCCGGGAGGAAACCGGCCACAAAGAAATCAGCCACAAAGAAATCAGCCACAAAGAAACCGGCAGCGAAGAGCACAGTGAAGAAGAATCCCGTGACGAAGACAACAGGCAAGAAGAGTACATCTAAGAAAAGTACACCCAAGAAGAGTACATCCAAGAAAACAGCTTCTCCCTCTCCTACACGTAAAAAACCGACTGCGGCTGCTAAAAGGCGGTGACGTCCGTCCCATCAGATGACACCTTCATGAAGCGAGCCCTTTCCCTCGCAGCCAAAGGGAAAGGGCGTACGAGTCCCAATCCCATGGTAGGGGCTGTGATCGTCAAGGATGGGCAGATCGTCGGAGAAGCCTATCACCGTCAGTCCGGCGAACCTCATGCAGAAATATTAGCGCTCCATCAAGCGGGCCCTCGAGCACGGGGGGGCGTCCTCTATGTGACGTTAGAACCCTGTTGCCATACCCACAAGCGTACGCCTCCCTGTGTTCCCCTCCTTATTCAATCCGGGCTAGAGCGGATATGTGTGGCGATGATCGATCCCAATCCACAGGTCAATGGGCGCGGGATTCAACAA
>JBDSHB010000018.1:0-8524 GCA_039918695.1 Nitrospirales bacterium
GACCCCGGCTCATAGGGATCCGTCACCACTCGATTTCTCCAATCCTGAGTGGAAAACTGCCCTAAGTGGTTGGGGTCAAAGGTTGGATGAAGCGCCCACGCCAGAATCGCTCCGGTTGCGGGATCCATGATCACAATACTTCCAGACTTCGCGCCGCTTTGCTTTAAGGCTTGCGCCAATTCCACTTCTGCAATGAATTGGACAACCTCATCAATGGTCAAAGTAAGGTGGTACCCGGTGGACAAGGGTAGGGAATCATGACTTGGGGGAGAGGCAAGCTTTCTACCCAACGCGTCCCTTTGGTATTTCACCAGGTTTTTTTCACCACGTAGATAGGATTCATATTGAAGTTCCAACCCTTCTAATCCCTGGCTATCTATTCCGGCAAACCCCACGAGATGAGAAACCAATTCTCCTTTGGGATAAAAACGATGCGGTTCCCTGGTCAATCCCAAACCGGATATATTCAACGCCTCCAATTTCTTGACGACGGGTTCAGGAATATTGCGTTTGACCCAGACATATGGCTGATTGCGTGTGAACAGGTCGCTCAATTCCTTGACCGGCATCTGCAAGATTGGCGCTAATGACCGGGCAACTCGTTGTGGATCATTCAAGGACGGTGGCCTCACATATAATGATGCCACTTCCACATTGAGAGCCAATGGATGTCCTTGGCTGTCAACAATTACCCCTCGATCCGGCTGAACCATCACGGTCTTTTCGTGTTGCTGCTGTGCCTGATGAGCCCCAACGTCCGCCTGAAGGACCTGTAGGTAAAAAAGTCGACATCCAATAAGCGCAAACCCGAAAAGGAGACCCAAACACACAATGCCACTTCGGATTCGACAGACGGGAAGAATGTCCAGTGATGGAGTTTTCACGGAAGGCTCACGAAGGTATCCGAAAATTCACGGACTAAACGAACAGGAAAATTTATACCCGATTCAGACTGGGGTAATGTATCCAGGGAGACCATCACGATCTGCCCCTCCCGAGCTACGGTGAGTCCCAATTGACTTTGCGCCCGTTGAGCGACTCGTTGTGGATCCGTTAACTGTGACAGCCGAACCTGCAAGCCTTCCTGCTGTTTTTTGAATTCCGCACGCTGAGATTCCAGCTCTTCAATGGCATACCCCAGACGCCACATGTCTATCTTGACCCCAACATACAGGAGACACCACACGCCCAAAAGAATCATGACGCCAAGGAACACGGTTTTCCTCATAGGGTTACTCCTTCCGGAAGGCGCTCGGCCACACGTAACTTCGCGCTTCTGGCACGAGGATTTAGTTGAATTTCCAGCACACCTGGAATCACAGGCTTCTTGACCAGCAATGCAACTCTTGGATGCTCTCTCTTCGCCATAGAACGAAACGTATGTTTCACAATACGATCTTCTAACGAGTGAAACGCCACGACGCACACCCTTCCGCCTTCCTTCAACAGGTCGACAGCATCTCGTAGGGCCGGCTCAAGCAAATCCAATTCCCGATTCACGCGTATCCGAAGCGCCTGAAAGGTTCTGGTGGCAAAATGTAAGCGCCCCTTTTTGTAAGCATAGGGCAGCGCGCCTTCAAGGACGGACACCAAGGCTTGGGTGGTTTGAATAAGACTAGCGTGCCTGGCCTGCACAATTGCACGGGCGATTCGACGGGAATACCGTTCTTCACCATACGCAAAGATGACATCCGCTAACTCCTTTTCCGGGAGGAGATTCACCAAATCAGCTGCGGTTACTTCCTGTGTTTGATCCATTCGCATATCCAATGGCCCCCCCAGGGAAAAACTAAATCCCCGCTCTGATTGGTCCAACTGCATGGAGGACACCCCTAAATCAAAAACAACCCCGTCAACTTTCTCATAGCCAGAACTCTGAACAAAATATTTGATGTGGGAGAAATTCCCATGTAGTATATTTACAGACGATTCATATTCACTTAATGTCTTTTTCGCAAGAGCAACGGCTTGATAATCACGATCCAAACCAATAATATGAGCATTTCTCCCAGATTTTTCCAGTAATTTCAGCGACGTTCCACCCAATCCCACAGTACAATCTACATAGACCCCACCAGGAAGCGGATTAAGCCAAAAACTGATTTCATCGACGAGTACCGGTATATGAACATCATTCATTCACAATTTGTCTCATTTTTGCAATATATGTGGAAATCATCCCACTTCCTCCCACACCTGGAAGTATACAACCCTTGCCAATGATGTCAAGCGCTCAAAAAATGTTGTGAAAAGGCAGGAGCTAGGGAATAAGAAATTCAGGAGCCGTGCCCAAAATATTTGGGAACCTTAAGGTCATCCCCAATGGACACTTTAAGGATACAACGTATAGAGCATCCTGGGGAAGGGAATCGTTTCTCGAACATGGTCTAACCCACAAATCCAGGCGACGACCCGTTCAATTCCCATTCCAAAACCAGCATGAGGAACCGTCCCATATCGTCGCAAATCTAAATACCACTTAAAGGCCTCTTCAGGAAGGTCGTGAGCTTGAATTTGCTTCAGCAATTCATCTAAATCATGAATTCGTTGCCCCCCTCCAATTATTTCTCCATATCCCTCAGGCGCGAGCATATCCATACATAACGCCAAATCTGGCCTCTCTGGATCTTTAGCCATATAAAAAGCTTTAGCCGCAGCCGGATACCGATGAACGATCACCGGACGATCAAATTCTTGAGCCAAAGATGTTTCGTCATCCGCTCCGAAATCGTCACCAAATTGAATGGCGACCCCCTTTTGCTGAAGACGCGTCAGGGCCTCTTCATAGGTTATTCGCGGAAAGGGCCTGGCCATGGCTTCTAATTTAGGAATATCCCGCTCTAAGATTTCCAATTCAGGTCGACGAGTATCTACGACCCGCTGAATAACCGTGGAGACCAATTCCTCCGCCAGCTGCATGGCATCAGGTAGGTCGGCAAAGGCCATTTCCGGCTCAACCATCCAAAATTCCATCAAATGTCGGCGGGTTTTTGATTTTTCAGCTCGAAAGGTTGGGCCAAAACAGTAAATTTTGCCAAAAGCCGCCGCAGCCGCTTCTCCATATAATTGTCCACTTTGCGCCAAATAGGCTATCTGGTCAAAATATTGAGTTTGGAATAAGGTCGTGGTGCCCTCACAGGCGTTGGGGGTGAAAATCGGCGTATCAATTAAGGTAAAACCTCGATCATCAAAAAAATTCCGACAGGTTCGAATGATTTCATGGCGAACTCGTAAAATGGCATGTTGACGTCGTGAACGCAGCCACAAATGCCGATACTCCATCAGAAATCCGGTGCCATGTTCCTTCGGTTGGATTGGAAAGGGTTCGGCAATTTGAATAACCTGAATTTTCGACACATCCAGCTCGAATCCACCTGGTGCTCGAGCATCCTTTCGAGGCTTTCCAGTCAGAACCACAGAAGACTCCTGGGTTAACTGGTTGCACAGAGAAAATTGATCGTCGCCAACCTCTCCTTTGCTCAAAATAGCCTGGAGATCTCCTGTGCCATCACGAACAGTCAAAAAGCTTAATTTTCCGCTCGAGCGTCGGTTACGGATCCATCCCTTGATGGTAATGTCCTGGCCTTCAAACTGTGCAATCTGTTCAATCGAGACGACCGACTGTTCCGGCATGATGCTGCTCCCTCCCCCTCGCACAAAGAAAAAATTGACACCCTGAAAATTCAGCCGCTATGATAATTCGTCTACAAGGAGTTACTTAAGAAATGTAAGGAGGCTTTCAATATGAGTTACACCATCACCGTCCGCGACTTAAAAGCGCGCATGGATAAAGGCGATAAAATTTTCTTGTTGGATGTTCGAGAACCTCACGAATACTCGCTGGCAAAAATAGACGGATCAGTGCTGATCCCCTTGGGCCAGGTTCCTCATTCCCTGAAACAATTGGACCCGAGTGCTGAAATTGTCGCGTATTGTCATAAAGGAATGCGGAGTGCCGATGCCGTGGGGTTCCTTTTGCAACAGGGATTCTCAAATGTCAAAAACCTGATTGGAGGAATTGAAGCCTGGTCCATTGAGATCGATCAATCCATTCCCAGGTATTAGCAGGTGATTTACCAGGAGGAATCATTCTCCTACTACGCGCACTTAAGAAATTACTTTTCTGTTCCACGGAAATGATCGACTGTCCGGGTAAGCCCTTCCTGCAATGTAACCTGAGGATCCCAGCCAAATACCTCTCGGAGTTTGGTCACATCCAACACACTTCGGAATTGCTCGCCTTTCTTTGCCGCTCCATATAGGTCTTTGCATTGGCACTTCGTTAAGTTTTTAATAATTCCATAGCATTCGTTGATAGTCGTCTCCTGCCCGGTTCCCACATTAAATACTCCCTGAACATCTTCTCCCATGGTCACCAAGATCGCTTCCACCACATCATCCACATAGACAAAATCTCTTGTCTGCTTGCCAGTTCCATTGACAATCGGTTGACCACCATCCAACATCTGCTTTGAGAAAATAGCCACGACTCCTGCCTCTCCTTCAGAGTCTTGCCTGGGTCCATAGACATTCGCAAAACGAAGCGCCACATACCGGAGTCCGGTAGCATTGGTGTAATAGGCTAGATACTTTTCCCCAGCCAGCTTACTAATTCCATAAGGAGAAAGAGGTTCCGTCCGATGTGACTCTGCGGCCGGAAATATTTCCTGTTCGCCATAGATCACGCCACCCGACGACGCAAACGTCACCTTTCGCACACCCTGCTTCACGGCATGCTCTAAAACATTGATGGTCCCTAAAATATTCACTTGCGCATCAAACCCAGGATCCTCCGTGGAATGGCGAACACTCATTTGCGCGGCCAGATGGACCACAATAAGGGGACGCTCATTTCGGAATACCCGTTCAATCCGTTTACTCTGGATATCCATTTTGTAAAATTGGGCTTTTTTATTGACATTTTTTCTTTTCCCTGTAGAGAGGTTATCAACAACAATGACCTCATTGCCTTCCTGAATCAACCGGTCAACCAGATGTGATCCAATGAATCCAGCTCCACCGGTCACCAGAATTTTTGTAGACATGCCCTGCTTTCTCCTTTTATATGATTAGGGTAGGGGGCTACGGCAAGCAATTGGCTTGCTTTCTTCGGTACGCATCTTCCCGTTTTTTTTCATTCCCACCAGCATTTCTTTGTTTCCCTTTTTTCCCAACAGCGTCGAATCCATGACACCAATGACATCAAGACAAAAGCTACGAGCATAATCCACAAAACCGTCCCTCACCTGCTCACGCAATCGTTCATCACGGACAATGCCTCCTTTTCCGACTTGTCCTTTCCCAACTTCAAACTGCGGCTTGACCAATGCGACAAGATACGCCTGGTCACGCAGGACAGGCAAAATCACTGGCAATACCAAGCGAAGGGAAATAAACGAAACATCGATGACCGCCAAATCAACCGGCTCAGGAATATCCTGGGGGCAAAGATGGCGGATGTTGCAACGGTCCATGACCACAACACGGGGATCCGTCCTCAGCCTCCAATCCAATTGTCCATACCCCACGTCAATGGCGTAGACTCGATTGGCGCCACGTTGCAGCACACAATCGGTGAACCCACCGGTGGAGGCACCAACATCCATAACCACAAATCCTGAACAGGAAATAAAAAATGCGTCTAAGGCTGGTGCCAGCTTTTCACCTGCTCGGCTGGCGTAGGCATATTCCGGCTTCGTCACTTCCACCGAAACAGTTGTCGCAACCAGTTTCCCTGGCTTATCAACAAGGATCCCATCGACTTTCACTCGACCCGCAAGAATAAGGCGACAGGCCTGTTCCCTGCTTGAGACCGACTCATGAGTCAGGACAAGGGAGTCCAGTCGTTCTTTTGAGGATTTCCGGGAAGGGGCTGATGGCTGAACAGCCTTCATATGTTCATGTCCACGAAGCAGATAATGTGAAGCTTACCGATTGAAAGAGATAGTAGTGAAGAAAATCTAGGATTCAGGTAAATTGGAATCCTCAACTGAAAAAGCCTGTATACGCTTTCTTCCATCCTTGTCTTGTACAAGGATTTCCACTTTGCGTTCTGCATCATCCAGCATTTTCAGGCAGGTTTTTGAGAGCTTGACTCCTTCTTCAAATATCCTCAAGGACTCATCCAAGGAAAGCTCCCCGCGCTCCAACTCGGCCACAATTGTTTCCAAGCGGGACAACGCTTTTTCAAATTTCAGTACAGCCATGAATATTGTCCGTAGAGGATCAGTGATTCGGCTCTATAGTATGATGGACCATGATCTATGAATCTGACATGTATTATAGCCATGCCGGAACCTGAAGCAAAAGGGAATTCCTTATGTAGAATGATGAGTACGCTGTACAAGACAAATCAATTCACCTTCATGAAGTCTGGTGCGTACTGACTCTCCCACAGAAACTTCAGTTGATTGCTTCACGACTTTTCCACTTTGCTGATTATGAACAATGCTATATCCCCGTGCTAAAACCGCAAGGGGACTTAATTGGTTCAGCTGAGACATCCACAATTCTGATTGATGGCGTTTAATGAGAATGGACCCCGACATTCCTCGAACAAGGCGAATGCCACGGTCAATCAACGCCAGTTGTTGTCGACGAATGTCAATCAGGGGATTTCTCTCCCAAATCGTGGACTGATGCCTCAGCAACCGCACCTGGAGATTCCGGCACCAGTACTCCATTTTTACATAAAGTTGCCGCTCTAACTCATCCACCTGTTGCACGAATTGCCCAAGCACGAGTCTCGGCTCAGGCAATCGTCCGGTCAATTCCTGAACTTGCCCTCTCCACGCCACACACAAACTCCTCAAAGACCGTTCCAACCCTACTTGTTGATGCCCCAGATGATGCCTAACCGTTGAACAATCCGGAACCACCAATTCTGCCGCGGCAGAAGGAGTGGGAGCCCGATAATCAGCGGCTAAATCCGCAAGCGTCACATCGGATTCATGACCAACAGCGGACACCACCGGAATCCTGGAAGAGGCGATAGCTCTCACCACAATTTCTTCGTTAAAAGCCCAGAGGTCCTCTAACGATCCTCCACCACGCCCGACAATCAACACATCCAATTCGCCAATTTGGTTGAGCGTTCCAATAGCCTTAGCGATTTGTCCGGCAGCTTCATCCCCTTGCACAGAAACAGGAGCAATCAGAATCTCTGCCAGAGGCCAACGTCGATGAATGATGGTCAGCAAATCATGGATTGCCGCACCGGAAGGTGACGTCACCAGACCAATCCGTTGCGGATAAAGAGGAAGGACCTTTTTCCCTGAAGCCTCAAAAAATCCTTCGGCTTCCAACTTTGCTTTCAGTTGAACAAAAGCTAATTGCAGCGCACCGATACCCTTGGGCTCAACCGCTTCTAAAAGTAATTGATAGTCTCCTCGCGGTTCATACACCGAAAGGCGACCAAACACCAACACCTCCAAGCCATCCTGAAGCGCAAATTTCAGGCGTTCGACTTGACTGCGAAAGAGAACAGCTCTGATCTGACTCGATTGGTCTTTCAGGGTAAAATACCGGTGTCCCGACGACGGGCATCGAAGATTAGAAATTTCCCCTTCCACCCAGAGTGGGGGGAAATTTCTCTCGAACGTTGAACGAATCTGTCGGGTGAGAGTCGAGACGGTCAGTACTGAAGGGAAAAGCCCTGACACGGAGATACGTTACTCAAACACACGAAGGCGCGTGATGTGAGTGGTTTTCCCAGTTGTGTAATTAAGACTTAACACTGCGGCACTCAAAACAGAAGGCCCTGTTGCCACTTCGAATCTTCTCGGAAGTTGAGTCAGAAATTTCTGAATGACCAAGTTTGGTTTCATCCCGATGACGGATTGAACAGGGCCGGTCATCCCAACATCGGTTAGATACCCTGTTCCCTGAGGTAAGATTTGTTCATCCGCGGTTTGAACATGTGTATGCGTTCCAAGGACCGCAGACACCTTGCCATCTAAGAAATATCCCATCGCCATTTTTTCTGATGTGGTTTCGGCATGCATATCCACAAGAATACAGGGAGTCTGTGTCGTTAATTGAGCCAGTTCGCGTTCCGCAACCCGAAAAGGGCAGTCCACCATGGGCATAAACACTCGTCCCATGAGTTGTAAAATCCCTAAGCGCTCCCCATGTACAGTTTCCACAACACACGTGCCTTTTCCTGGGACTCCATCGGGATAATTTGCGGGACGGATCACCCGCTGCTCTTTTTGCAGATACTCTAAAGCTTCACGTTTATCCCAGGCATGATTACCTAATGTAATGACTGAAAGACCTAAATCAAACAGATCTTCGGCAACCTCCTGTGTGATACCAAATCCACCTGCCGCATTCTCCCCATTCCCAATCACCAGATCAATTTGATGCTCATGAATAACCCTTGATAGATGCTTTAAGATCACCCGACGGCCAGGCTCTCCCATGATATCTCCGATAAACAGTATGTTCATGATCTCCTTTACCCACAAAGCTATTTGGCAAATTCAATAAAGCGATTTTCTCGAATAACCGTCACCTTGATCTG
>JBDSHB010000019.1:0-3249 GCA_039918695.1 Nitrospirales bacterium
CCTTTGCATGCGCGTATTCCGCTTACAGCTATAGCAAGCATCTCGTTAACTATTCACTGTATGACCTAAAGATAGCAGTGCTTATTTTTGCGGGATTGGTGCTATTAGAAAAACTCAATTCATTGAAAATTCAGTTCCCTATCAGGCATTTATAGCTATTCGGCGCCAGCTAGTCCTTGGGCAGTTGGACACTGAAGCGGCGAGTAGGCAAACAGATATAGCGCTTGCAGGAATGCAGGCAAGTGATGTACTTCGCTTCGAAGTTGAGGAGTTTCTTGCGGGGTTATCCGCAATATACGAATACAGACAAAAACAGAATGATATTCTCGATGGCGTACTCGATAACCTTCGCAAGTTGAAAAAGCCGATTCCCGATAAAATACCGGATGATGTAAACAAGCAGATAGAAGAGTGCAAGAAGTACCACAAGCTTTGCAGTGAAAGGCAAGAGCCGCTTAAAAAAGGATTGGAAAGGTTGTACCGTCGGAAAAGGCGGTTGCCATTTGTATCCAAGGAAGAAGAAGAGCGAGCAAAAACAATATGGGACATGTTAAACAAAAGTATAGAAGACGTGGGGAAGCAGAATTACCTATATGAAATAAAAATCAAAGAATATAAAATTTTATTGAAGTAAGGAAGCAAAAAATTCCTTTCTTTTCTCCTCTTATGAGCCAGGCAAAACACCTTCTGGCCTGCTCATAAAAATCCTCTGTCCCTCAGCTAGTCCTGGATAAATTTCGTCCATTATTTAATCTAACTATCGACCATGGAGTTATTCTCACTGGTTAGGTCCTGTGAAATTAAGATTTACCCAAGAATCTTCTTCTTTCGGACACCAGTGCTGGGGCCATTCAGAAGGTGAAGCGGCTAGGGTATATCGATCCGTCGATCTCGGTGGTGCTGAGGACAATTGGTGATAAAATCTTTGGTTCATCAGACTTTTCCATGGGTCACGTGAACTGGATAGAGGTGAAGGCCGCCGCAATGGAAATAGACGGCGATCTTGAAATGGTCACGGTTTCTGAATCCACAGGCACGTTTTTGTATCGTGGCAATCTTGGAATTCAACCCTTCCGCCACGGCATTGGTAATGCGATGCTTGAAATAGGTCAACACATTCGGCAAATGCCGTGCAATCAACTTGGCCGCCCCGATCATGGCCGGCAGGCGGCTATGTGTCGCCCAGTGATACCAGCGCTGCCAGAAGCGTTTGGCCCAGCCCGGACTGCGATAGCTCCACAGTGCCCGCAACGATTCTTTCAACGCCCACGCACGCCCCGTCTTCAGGTTTTCCCGCTTGATCTGGTCAAATCGCTCGCGCGCTGCGTCGGGCATATGCCCGGCGTTATACAGCCAGAGGTATTTGCTCCCCGCCAGGGTGTCATCTCCCTGTGCCATCAACGCCTGGTGTTCCTGTTTGCGGACCCGATCCACCCCACGACCGACATGCTGCATGATGTGGAACCGGTCAAACACCATTTTGTCGGCTGCCCCCGGCACGTTGGCCCGACAGGCGTTGATGAAGGCTGGCCACATGTCCAGGCTGATCGCCTCAATCCCGGCACAGCGTTCCGCCCCCAAGGTGTGAAAGTAGGCCGCCAGGCTTGCTTCCTTGCGCTCATCCCCAATATATTCCACCGTCGCCTCCTCCAGATCGCAGACCACGGTCATGTACCGGTGCCCTTTGGCGATCGCCTTTTCGTCTACCCCAATCTGCTTGGGCACGGTCGGTGCTTTGGCCGCCCGTCCCCGCACCACCGCGCGCTCCATCAGATGCCACGCCTGATCCCAGCTGATGCGCAAGAGTCCTGCGGCCCGTTCGACGGTGGCGGCCAGCAGGACGTTGATCGCCAGAGCCTCGAACAGGCGGGTAAACCGGCTGCCCACGTCCGCCCAGGGCAGGCCCGCTTGCCGGACACCATGCTCAGAACAGGCGACGCGAGGTGGACTGGCATGCAGGTAGGTTATGAACTGGCAACTGTCCAAATGCCGCCAGGTCCGCTCAGCAGAGTGGTCATACACGCTCAGTACCCACCCGCATTCCGGGCAGGGAAAGCGCGCGCGCTTGGTGTGTTCGACAAACACATCAACTTGTCCTCGCAGCATGTCCAGATGAACCCGCTCGACCGTCCACGGTTCATTGAGCCCCAGCAAGTGCCGGTACAGTTCTTTGCTTTCCATCGCTTGCCTCCTGTTCAAGAGAGAAGCGAGAGAGTAGCGCTAACCCACGGAAAAGTCCGATGAACCTTATTTTTGGTGGGAGCTCGGGGAAAAGCCTTTCACTCGCTCCTCTGGACGGAGACATAAATTCGAGGAGGGGACTTTTGGGAATAGCCTCCTCTTGCGAATTCTTTTGCTCTTTTAGCTTTATCCTCCCCGTGAATTCGGGCATAATGTGGTATTATCTCTTCTGAACATTATGACGTTCCTCGACCACTTTTTTGTAACCCTCCCGATTTTTCTCCCAATTTTACTCGTCCTCGCACTGGTCAGCTCAGGTTTATGGTTTGCTCATTGGTTTTTCTTTCTCCGCAATGGAGGGCTGAAGGAGGAAGACAGATTTTCCGCCCGTGTGGGGATGTTGTTGCTGGTGGGCGTCGGGATTGTGCTCATTCTCCTGGCCCTACCTCTAGACAAAGAGACCCATAATGAACTTTTCCAACTACTGGCCCTGTTGATCACAGCAGTCATTACCCTTTCGGCTACGACCTTCGTCTCGAATGCCTTGGCGGGCTTTATGTTGCGGGGCATGCAAAGCTTTCGTTTGGGCGATTTTCTTCGCGTGGAGAATCAATTCGGGCGGGTCACAGAACGGGGGTTGTTTCATACGGAAATACAAACAGAGGAACGCGATCTCACGACTCTTCCAATTTATTTTTAGTTTCTCACCCGATTACCGTACTTCGCTCCTCAGTCAGTCACGATTGTTTCCGCCACAGTGTCGTTAGGCTATGACATTTCCCATAAGACCATTGAAAAACTGTTAGCCGAAGCCGCCCTCGCCGCCAATCTCACAGACCCGTTTGTCCATATCATGGAGCTCGGGGATTATTCCGTGACCTATCGAGTGTCGGGATTTTTAGTGGAGGTCAAGCAACTGCTTAGTGCACGGTCAAACCTTCGCGCGAAGATGCTCACCACGCTACATAATGCCGGAATCGAAATTGTTTCTCCCGTCGTCATGAATCAACGCCGGCTGGCAGATGGTCTTCGAGTCTTGCCGCCCCAATCTTCAGAGTTGTCGCATGT
>JBDSHB010000020.1:0-6290 GCA_039918695.1 Nitrospirales bacterium
TCGTAACCTTTGAGAGTGAACCAGTAGCTGCGGTCTATAGGACTGTCCCCAAGACCATATGCTCTTCCTATGTTCTCCCAGTCACCAAAGCCATTGAAATATAAGACCTTATCGCCTTTCAAAGAGTGTTGCACTTGGAACTTGAAACCGCCAGGATAAATCTCCAAAAACATTACTTAAACCGGAGGGATTCAAGGGTCTTTTCTCGTTCCAATTCACACTCGGCCACTGTCGCCTTACTCACAACCGCATCTCCGACGATCCCGATGCAAATTTCGCTGAAACTTAAAACGCGGTGCCGAAATTATTCGTCGTATCCGTTTGGCCAGTGGAGAGGTGAAACCGACCGTCCGGTTGTTCTTGAAAGGCCTGTTTCTCTAGAAGTTGGCCTGCATCCAAAATGCCGCCCAACCGCTGCTGTCCTTTGCGATTGAGCTGTGTGAGTTTCACCCTCCCCTGACAGAGAATATACAGGCCCAGGGCCACATGTCCTTTATAAAAAACATATTGGCCCCCCTGATACAGGGCTCTAGGTTTAATGAGCCCGAAGGGTTCTTCCACCGAAGTCACGAGTTGACAGATATCGGATAATTCTCGATTGGGGCAGTACTTCCACTCAGGAATGACTGGAGAAGGGGGAGGCTTTCATCGCTCACTCCGGTATGTTCCGAACCATTGGACTATACGCGATTCCTGAAATTCAACTATCCCCCTTGCTCAGCAGACCGGATTCTTTCTGGAGTACGAGTGTCCAACCCATCTCTTATGAGTAGAATTTATCCCCGGATTCATCTTCAATGGTTTCAAATTACTTCCAGGGTCTTTATAATCTCACCACTTTCTTCAGGAAAATTGTCTGTTTCCATGACCAATTTGCCTCAAGCAAAGCCTCCTCTTCTGTTTTCTCCGGCATACAAACGAGCGGACTCCGACCTGAATTTTTGCCAACGAGATGACCTCCTGGCGGTCCGGCTCCAACGGGAGTGGTTCAAGCCGGAACTGATCCAACAGGACGAGGGTATCGATTCCACCATTGTGGTGTTTGGCAGTGCCCACCTTCTGGAACCGGCGGACGCTAAAGCCCAGCTTTTGCTCGCAGAAGAAGTCATTGCGGCCTCAGCACTGGATCCTGAAAAAAAACGTGCCGTGGCCATTGCCATCATGAAATCCGGAGGGACCAGAGGTTCCAATTGAGTCAGCCTCCCGTTCATCACACCGCAAACGCCACCTGCACCCATGATCGAACCAGATAACTTTTACATACAAGACGGGAGATGCATCGTCGTCTTTGCCTATGACGTAGGTGCCTCCATTCACATCGACGAAGCGGAACAGCGGATTACCGCGACAAAAGAACGAGGGCGAATCAAACGGAAACGGCCGGCGCCGGAATATTTTGATTATCACCCCCCGCCGCTCCGTATTTCGCAAGAGCTGGAACCCATCAGCCTCGGAGCACATCACACGCTTCGCACCGTCGACACCGTACTCTATGACTTCGGCGCACTCATGGTGACCTACCAGATTCCACTGGCCGGACCATTTGCGTCGTTGCTCCCGCTCAGTGAAGTCCTCTATGAAAATGCTCAACTACTCGAAGGCACATTCCTGCATATCCAATCTCTCCTGAATACGTTGGGTCCGGCAATCGAAAAACCGAATATATCCGATTTGGTCGAGGACTATGCGATATTTCATATTTTCTCGACGCAACCCGCGTTGGATCTGTCGCAATTTGTGAAACAACACGGCACGCTTCTGTCTCAAATCCTCCGTTGTGAGGATCAACCATTGTCAGAGCAGGAAATTCGTGATGCCACCACGAGTCACATTGCCTTCGGGACACAGGACCTGACCCTCATTGATTGGAATGCCACGCTCATGATTGGACAGGAAATGGATGACGTGCGGGCGGTCTTAGAATTCGCCAATGTGGAATTAGTCGAGCGCCGATTTCTCGACCACCAATTGGATGAAGCATTGGATGAGGCCTATGCCGCCCTCACACAGGAAAGCCGGCATGGATTCCGTTGGCCGGGATCATCGGATGCTAATCTTCGCCGAATCGCAGGCATGCAGGTGGATAGCGCGATTCTCTTTGAACGGGTCACCAACACGCTGAAATTATTCGGCGATCAATACCTAGCCAGAGTCTCGCGACTGGCGTCGCAACGCTTTCATTTGCAAAGTTGGGATACCAGCATTCTCCGCAAGTTGGACACGCTGGATAATTTGTATGACAAGATGGCCGGTCAAACCGGCAATCGGCGGATGGAAATTCTCGAATGGATCATCATCATTCTCATTGCGATCTCCATTCTCCTTCCGTTTATCCCGGGGTTCCCCGGATATTAGGCCGCCTCCCCTCTCTCCGTGTTCTCCGCTCTTGATCACTCCAACAATTCTCATGGGCGCAACGCCACAATTCAACGTTGTCAGCTGAAAAAAAGGTGCAACACAAACCTGCTGAGAGCGAACTCTTGGGACGCCACAACGAAAAACCGGAAGGAGAAAAATTGGAGAGGATGGAGCTTATTCGAGTGAAATACGGTCATCGATATTTCGAATGATCCTGGCGCGACCCTCCTGATCAACCTGCGCTTCAATCCAATCACCTACATGAGCCGGTCGATCAATCCGCGTATTTTCATCAAAAGGCAATCGGGCCTCAATCTGATCGTTGATATGCACGACATAGGCTGCGCCTTCGATCTGAAACACCTGCCCCTCCACTATTCGCAACGGTCCCCTGGAGGACAAGGCTTCTTCTTGAATCTGCCGGTAACCTTTGGTGCCTTCAACAATGCCAAGCCCGATATCCGCCTGACGCCAGTCCACAGGTTCCGGTGTTCCTCCGCAACCCACCAAACCCATGAGAACAAAGGTCATCCCCAACCAACTGGGATACGTGAATGCCATGCACGACCCTCCCTTTTTCCCTTACTCCCTCAGGTGACTGATGAACATCACTCCGATAGTGTATCCTAACACACTCATTCAGGCTGTCCATGAACGAGGATTCATTTCACACCTCCTGCGCCAGACACTTTCCTTCCTCTGGCTCAATCCCTCCATGTTGACGCCAACACGTCTTTCCGTTTCCAGCATGAAAATTGACCTTGCCGGAATATTCTTTTACCCTTGCCGCAGGAATGGTTACAACATGATGCATCGACATTCGTCGATCCGTCCGACAAGGTCATTCACAGGGATGGACGCATTCATCCTGCCTTTGTCTACAGACCTCTTTATCTACGACATTTACATCGTCAATCCTTTAACTGAAATCAGGAATTTTTGATTTATGCTCCAAGATTTTTGGCAAGAATTTCTTATCGTATGGCAGATCGGCATTTTAGATACCAGCTTGGGTGACATTTTCTTGGCCTTAAGCATCTTTCTGATGTTCTTGTTTGCCAGACGAATTGTGTTTCGCTTTCTGTCACATGTCTTCAAAAAGCTAGCGAAACGAACCCAAACGGATATGGATGACCGACTCCTGGACACCATTGAGCGCCCCCTTGAATTTACCTTTGTGATTATCGGTCTCTATATTTCAGGACAGTTTGTGTCCTTGTCTCCCCCGTTAAATGCGGTCTTTGGACAAATCATTAGGTCCCTGATTGCCTTCACGATTTTCTGGTCTATTTTTCGAATACTTGATCCGCTTTCCATCCTGCTGGATCGGTCCATCACGCTCTTCGGCAACCACACCATGCATGAAACCATAAAAGGCTTTTTCGTCAAAGTTTCAAAATTCATCGTGGTCTGCTTAGGCGTAGCCGCCGTGTTTCAAGAATGGGGGTTCAATGTCGCCGCGGTTCTTGGCAGCTTAGGACTGGTCGGCATGGCGGTCGCCCTTGGGGCACAGGATTTCATTAAGAATATGTTTGCAGGACTCACAATTTTTATGGATCGGGTTTTTGAAAAGGGGAATTGGATTAAAACGCCTGACGTGGAAGGCACTGTGGAGGAAATCGGATTTCGTGCCACGAAAATCCGTCAATTCGATAAAGCCCTGGTCACCATCCCGAACTCCAAATTGGCCAATGAAGCGTTGATCAACTACTCCCGGATGACGAACCGGAGAATTCATTGGATGATCGGCGTGGAGTACCGTTCGACCACGGATCAAATCCGGAATATTCTTCAGGCCATCACAACCTATATTCACGAATGCGGAGACTTTGAAACCGATCCTGAACGCACTAAGACGTTTATTTTTTTTAGATTCATTTGGCAGTTCGAGCATCGACATTAAGCTGTATTGTTTCACCAAAACCACTGTGTGGGGAGAGTGGCTGGAAGCGAAAGAACGTTTGGCCTATAAAATCAAAGAAATTGTTGAAGGGGAGAAGGCCAGCTTTGCGTTTCCCTCGCGTTCCCTTTATGTCGAAAGTCTGCCATTCGGGACACCAGAATCTTTTACCCCTCCCGGTTCCTCTCCGTCCCATTCTTCATCGACAAGATAGTTTTCATTTTTCCAGTGTCTGGAATCCCATCGTTCGCCAGCCTGGAAGGTGCGCTCTTTTCCCCGAGAGATCAGCCTCCTTGGTCTTCTCGACCGCCTCGTGGACAAATCTCTTCGTACTTTTTTCATGACACACCTCCTGCCTCATTTTGGCCTCATCCCGCTCGTGTTGGCACAAAAAGGGGAAGAGTACAGGCATCAATATGAGAAAACCCTGTTCTCACGGAATACCAAATGATGGCTTAAATGAGACGATCCTTAGGGTGCAAACCTATAGAAAGTCACGATTGAAGGTTAGGAGGCATTATTCAGCCCGTTAGCCGGTTGGGTGTTTTTATTCAACGCTCTTGCTAAGCTTCTTGTGGCTTCCTTTGGGATGTCATCATTCATCTTCATCTTTTCTACCTTTTAAATTCTTTACAGGGAGGGGCGGACAATGAAACAAGTGATCTTGTGTACAGTGATTTCATTTTTCGTTGTCAGTGGTTTTCTGGCAAAACCCTGGGGGCCGGATCTGGCCGGAGCCGCAACTTGTTCTGATTTGCCAGGGGTGGAAGTGTGTATTCTCATAAAGCCAGGAGGCATTGTCGATATAGTCACCGGCAAAGATGAGAACGGAAAAGATATAAAATTCAGGAAGCCTAAAAAAAGTGGGGGAGGGAAACCTGACCCCCAAAAACCCGGCACTAACAAGCCTCGGAAGGACCTTCCGCCGGAGATAGATGAGGATATCACTACAGCAAATTTTATAGAGAATTCTTTCACCATCTATGGGGACAAGACCTGTGGGCTTTTTAACGGAGTTTGGTACTGTTGGTAATTCCTAATTGGCATCGATGCCGCAAGGGGTGGGTGCGGCCGCAGTTGATCGAAAGACGCGCGGGAAAAGATGTCCGGTGTCGAGTAGATTGTGCTGGTGGCCGCTAAAGCTGTGCGAGAATCAGAGGAAAGCCCTTGACCCCGGAAAAGGCAAGCCGTCCGGGGTCAGAGGCGACCAGAGGGGAAAAAAGGATTTGAGGTATTTGGATGTCCAAGGGAGGCAAATCTATCCAGGGATCATAAATATGACCTGACAAGATCATGGTAGGAGGGCCTTGATATGGTACTCCGTCAAGAGAGTTTAGAAAAAATATGGGTGAAGGATGGCAGTACACTTCCCCAAAAGTATTCCCGTCAGTCGAATGGAAGTTCCCTAATCAGGAAAAGGGCATGGAGCTCCCTCATGGGACCTCTCCTTGTGGTGGCCATAACTGTTGGCGGGGGTATGGTCAATCCGGATCTCGCGTCCGCCACCCAATGTGAAGAATGGGTGGCGAAGGTCGTATCGGTAGAAGGAACAATTGAAGTGCGTTCAGCCGATGCGCCAAGCTGGAAAACGAGTGCGATTGGTGACACCTATTGCGTCGGCGATACCGTTCGAGTCCCTCAATGGCGGGCGGCGCTGGTAATTAAGAATGAAACTATCATCCGACTGGATGCAGGCTCCGAAATCACCTTCACCGAGTTTAAGGAGGAGAAGCCTTCATGGATTGAGCTTCTGAAGGGCATGGTTCATTTCTTAAGCCGCACCCCCCAGCGGCTGACGATCACCACCCCTTTTGTCAACGGGACGATAGAAGGCACCGAGTTTCTCATTCGTGTCATCGAACAGGAAGCCCAACTTTGGGTTTTCGAGGGTCGTGTTGTGTTGAAAAATGAATTCGGCACGTTGCCCGTGGTCAGCGCCCAATCGGCGGTGACACACAAGGGCGAGGCCCCTCAGCGAGTGATTGTGGTCCGTCCACGGGATGCGGTGCAATGGGCTCTCTATTATCCACCC
>JBDSHB010000021.1:0-2604 GCA_039918695.1 Nitrospirales bacterium
ATCAATTCGATGGGAGGCCTGCGAGGAATCGATCAGGTGTATAGCGTATGAGCCAATATTCGGATTTAGGCGGTTCCTTGTTGGCCTGAGATGGACGGATCCTGCTCGTCTCGTTTCCGGGCCCGGGAGGCGATGTTTTCCATGAGCCCCGTGAGTTTTTTATATTGTGGATGGTCAGGAGAGAGCGGTTTGCCATCTTCATCGCACAACAGGTCTTGCATCCCTTCGAGCATTGCGGCCATTTCCGGAAAAATTTCGTCATCGGAATTTTTTCGTCCCATGGTGTCTTTCCTTTGCTGTTGATTCGAACCTGATTGATAAGTTCATCTTTTACATTAAGATTTGCTGTCTTGCTTCAGAATGCTTTCGATCACCGTCTTCAGGTTTTCGGCGGATAGGTTCGCCACGCGAATGTTTCCATCCAAGAGCACGGTTGGCGTATGTGCGACCTTGATCCGTTCCCCCCACGTCCGGCCTTTGGCTAAGGTTTTGAATGGCTTTCCGCTTGCGAGTCCTGTTTCAAATTCTGTGGGATCGAGCCCGATCTCTTTCAGAAGGAGGGAGCGCATGGTCTTATCGAATACTTGAATGTCTTTTTCGTGAATGGCCTGAAAGAGGAGTTGTTTCATTTCAGGACCTTTGCCCATGGTGACGGCCTGATTATACATTTCAAAGGCCGTCGGAAGTTTGCCGTTTATGACGGGAAATCCAACCATTCTAATCTCTAACTTGTCGCCAAATTCCTTTTCTAATTGGGTCCCGACAACCCGTTCGAACATGTGGCAATGGGAGCAGTAAAAGTCAGCGAATTCAAACAGAATGACCTTGCCGGTTTCATGAAGAGAAACTTCCCCCTCCATCAGTTCGTATTCGCCCTGTATCTCGCTCAAGGCCACATTTGCCCATCCCAGCAGGCTGACCAGGAGTATTCCTCCAATAATGCGGGCAATTTGTGTCTGTCCTGATTTCATGCTTGATCCTTTCTTGATTTCGATTCTATTCTATTCCTGGAATTTTTCTCTCGAATCGCCGAAGCCTGTTCGGGTAACATGCTACGTTTGTGGAGGCACTCTTACTTTAGCCCATCATATCAGACTGAACCTATGGTCCTTCAAGGTTTCTGGGAAATGAAATCGCCTCGGGGAGGTCCGGGGTGGTGAGGGATTGGTCAGCGTAAGAGATTTTTGTGGATTATTCAGAGACCGTCTAGTCGGTATCGACATTTTTCAATTGAGGAGGGCACTGACGTGAATGTGGTGAATCTCACAGACTACAGCCAGTTTTCGAATGAAAAGATGAAGAAACAGAATGTGTTTCAATCACCGAGATTTTTTTGTGATGTGTATGGTTTTGAGCCAGGCCAGGAGCAAAAAGGCCATGTGCACGCAGACCAGGATAAGGTCTATTTGGTCTTAGAAGGGCAGGGCACGTTTCGGGTCGGGAGTGAAAGCCGGATCCTGGGAGAAGGGCAGGGGACGATGGCTCCGGCCGGGGAAGAGCATGGCGTGCTGAATCATACGACCACTCGTCTCCGGGTGCTGGTCTTCATGGCTCCCAATCCCGGCTAGGGACTATAAAAGTGACCTGAC
The DNA here is from genome assembly GCA_039918695.1 of Nitrospirales bacterium. GTDB lineage: Bacteria > Nitrospirota > Nitrospiria > Nitrospirales > UBA8639 > Nitrospira_E. The sequence continues at coordinate 1,590 of JBDSHB010000021.1, forward strand.
GAATTTTCGAGTTATTCTGAATAGGAAAAGGGCTTGGGCGAGAACTTTCGCCCAAGCCCTTCACGTGTAAAAACGGATGCTAGTTGACTGGATCCATGGAATTAAAGATCGAAGGATTCTCCTCTCCAGTGACGGAAAGGATACCAATGGCGCCTTTGGCGACCCGGAAAATGCTGTGGTCCACTAACAGGTAGGCCCCAGGCACATCCACTTTGAATTCCACAATGACCGAACCGGCGGAGGGAATCAGTGTGGTTTGCACATTCTTGTTGACGGTTCCACCAATTGCGCCTTCCACATAGACCTTGTCAAAAATCTCGCCAATGATGTGGAACGAGGAGGTGCTATTCGGTCCGATGTTCCCTACGTACAGCCGAATGATGTCTCCCGCTTTGGCTTCAAGCTGCCCATCCCCGATTAAGGCTCCGGCTTTACCATTAAATACCACGTGGTCAGGGTGTTCCGCTAAGCCTTTTTCCATGGAGAGTTCCATGATGCCTTTTTCTGCGCTTGGCATCGTGAAGAATTCGCTTTGAAACACGGCATATTCCTTATCCACCGGAGGAAGACCTTCAGCAGGATCCACAAGAATCAACCCGTACATTCCATTGGCAATATGAGCCGGGATATTCGGGACAGGGGAGGCGCAATGGTAAATATACAAGCCTGGAGCCAAGGCTTTAAATGAGAACATCCCTTCTTTGCCGGGAATAGCCAGGTTGGAACCGGCGCCTCCACCGGGACCATTCACCGCATGCAGATCCATGTTATGCGGAAATATGCTATCCGCGTGATTTTTGAGATGAACTTCCACGGTATCGCCCTGGCGGACCCTGATCATGGGGCCTGGGACCGTGCCATTAAAACTCCAAAATTTGTATTGAACCCCATCGGCTAAGGTCCCCACATACTCTTTGGCCTCGACATTGACCACAACATGCGCGGCTTCCTTACGGGTAATTGGGGTAGGAACCTGGGGGAGTGTCGTCAGTTGAGCCTGGATGGTTGGCATACT
>JBDSHB010000022.1:0-2628 GCA_039918695.1 Nitrospirales bacterium
AAACAAGTGGGAGAAATTATCAAGCGCATTCAGAACATTGTTCTGCTTTTCAACTTGTTCACGAAGGAAGCCTTCGTCGAGATGGAAGTCTTGTAAATAGTGAGAAAACCACAGGTGATAATACAACGGAAAGTCAAATTGCCATTTAAGTTTGAGTAATTCGTAACTACCCAATGAGGAATACGCACCGTAATAGAGGCGCATGTTCGCTTGAAAACGATAATGCATATAACGATTCAATAGACTCACTAAATCACGTATATGATCAGGACTATCACCCTGCTCCTCGCGTTGAATGAGATGTGTCAAAAAGTCGTTTTCTAATGCGATAAAGTCCGACCCTGGGCTGTAAAAGGGATCGGTAAAAGAGGCCGCTTCGCCGGTGAGCCCCCAACCGTCTTCACTAAAATACTGTTTGGTGTTGTAGGCAAGTTGATGGTAGCTCCCGATATCCAGCCATTTGGCTGATTCCATGAGAGACCAAACGGCCCGGTGCTGTTTCAGAAAATCTAGAAAGCCGCCCATTTTTCGAATGGTGTCATTCCAAAAAACCGAACGTTCTCCGACCACGCCTACGCTGGTAAGGTTATCACCGAGTGGAATAATCCAAATCCAGTAGCCTGAATAACAAAAGTGGATGGTGGAGAGACGACGGGTGGTGAATTGGATACGTGCTCGGAATTTTTCAGGACCCCAGGAATCCAGGTCAGCGAACCCGGTGCATCGGCCCCAGACGGCCGCTATGTGATGCTGTGATTCCTGAAGGCGTAGTTGTTTCTTTCGGGCCAGTAGGGAATGTCTGCCACTGGCATCGATGAGCCATCGGCAGGTGGCCGTCCATGAATGGGAATCGCCCTGAATGGATAATCGATGGCGCTCTCTTCTGGTAGTCTTAGCCCCCAATTCCAGGTCCTTCACTTGGGAGCCCAGGTGGACTTCTACTCCATCCTCTTGATTCATGGCTAGGAGATCCGATTCCAGTCTGGAACGGTCCAGCTGAAAACTTGGATGATAGGGGAACTCTACCCCACCAATTTCGCTCATTTCGGTGAATGATTTTTGACGATCTGGGCAATCGAAAAAGAACCGTAACCCGTTTTTGGGTAATTGTCGTTCCCTTAGATAGGTTGAGAGACCCAGACGCCTGGCCATGTAATTGCTGGCAATTTCCACGGTCGATTCTCCGACCTTAAAGGACGTGTCTTTGTTCTTTTCAAACAAGCCGATGGTCAGGTGAGGGAGCGTTCGGCGAAGCTGGCGCGCCAGAAAATTTCCTGCCAGTCCCCCTCCGATAATGGCGACATCAACATGCATGGAATTCATGGCTGGGAAGAGACCGGTGGTATGTTTTGACGGGAATACACCAGTGACATCATCAGACAGAACAGAGCTCCTAAGCCGGTCGTGAGACCAATGCTATGCAACACCGGTGTTTGGGAAAAAGCCATCACGCCAAAGACTAGAATAGTGGTCAAACTGCACACCCAAACGGAGGAAATGGTAGTTTTGTGTTCCTGTGGGGTGTTCCCATGACGACTCAAAAAGAGGACATAGTCAATCCCAATTCCGGCGACCAATAACAACGAAGCGATATGAAATAACGAAAGAGCTTCATTGAAAAGGTGGAGGGTGGCAAGAACCAAAACGAGAGCTCCTGCCACGGGAAGTATGGTTCTCATTACACTAGAGAATGAACGCAGGTTGAGGCCCAAGAGCGTCAGAAGACCAATCATCCCCAGACCTAAATATTTCAAGATTTCTGTCCGGTATTGAGTCACCATTCGATTTGTTTCGTCTTTAAGGTCCAAATAATACACATTGCCTGAAGAAATGTCTTCTAGGGATGAAGCCAGCATGTGACGATTCTGCACACCCTGCAACATGACCACACCCACCCATTGTTCGTGTGATGGATAGAGCAGAGAATCAATTTTTGTTCCTAAGAGGGTTCCCTTCAAAGCTTCCACCGTTAATGGTGGGAAATACTTGGATTCCTCCACGGCCTGAAGGAAAGGATGGAACAGCTCAGGTTGTAATGGCAATCCTTCTAAGGCGTGATGCAGGGCCTCCTCAAGTTTACCGGATTCGGGTAAGAACGCTTGCCGTGTTCGTTGGGTACGTTCACTGGGAAGATAGGTGGCCGCCATCTCGTACCCTCGAAGGGCACCTTTTTGAATCATCGTTTGCAAGGGGGGTTGGAGATCTTCGGTCTGCTCAAGGGCGGCTTGTGGAGTAGGGGCCATGACGATGAGGAAGTCCCGCACGCTAGGAGCCCCGACCTCCTGCCGCATTTCTGAATCCAGGTGCTTCAAGTTGGAAGGGATGGGACTCAAGTTGGCAATGTCCGATTCCCAAAACGGTTTCTCGGATGTGGCGAGATATCCAACCGCGAGAAGGATGGTCAGGGCGACGAGGCGTGAGACCCAAGGGGTCGTGTGAGGAACCCATGCGATCCATGGAGTTGGATAAACATGGTGAGGGGGAATGAAGAAGAGCAAAATCCATCGGGTGGTCGCCGCTGCGGAGAGCGAGCCAATCATCGCGAATAGCCCCAGCTGGGCAAGGCCAGGAAATCCTGAGAGCAGCATCGCTCCGTACCCGAGGGCAGTGGTGAGGGCCCCCAGCCTA
>JBDSHB010000023.1:0-5185 GCA_039918695.1 Nitrospirales bacterium
GAACCGGCCATTCTCTCATTAGGGTTTTGTCTTCAGGATGCAAATCTTCAAGTTCAGGAATCGGCCGCATGCATCCTGGCTGATATCGCCAACGAACAAGTCTTAGATCCCTTGTTGTCCGCGGCATTAAGCCCTAACTGGATTGTGCGCATGTCGGCAGCCAAAGGCCTCAGTCGCATTCAAAACCCCCAAGCCATTGATACGTTGATTTTGCTTCTCCAGGATAAAGTGCCGGCCGTGCGAGAGGAAGCAGGACGGGCCATTCAATCCATCGGCAACACCAGCATTCCAAAATTATTGGAAAAATTAAAGGATGAAAATTGGAAAATCCGGTTGCGTGCGGTGGAAGCGTTAGCCCTTTTGAAACCCCTGGAAGCGGTAGGACACCTGATGATTCTGGTTCTCGAAGATTCCGATACTGCGGTGCGTCAGGACGCCGTGCGAGCACTTGGACAGATCGGCGATCCCCGTGCCATTCCTCTTTTGCTCTCGTCCCTTGCCCTCGAAACGCCTTCGCTCAAATTGCCCTCGATTGAAGCACTTGGCCAGATCCGATCCACCGAAGCCATTCCCATGTTAATCGCGTTGGTCAATTCGCTACCCAAGGAAACCTACGAAGATCGCATGGAAGGATGCACCGACCCTCAATATAAAGAAGACCTTCCTCCCCTGGAAGCTGCCATCAGAGCCTTGGGGAAGATTCGGGACCCACAGGCTATTCCAGCTCTTATCCAAGCGCTGCAAAGCACACTCCTGCGGACAGAAGCCGCCGAAGCCCTGACGCAGTTTGGCCAAAAAGCCGTGAATCCGTTGTTAAAGCTCTTAAAAACTACTAAAAATGACAATCTCCGTCGTCATGTGTTGGAATCCCTTTCTCACCTCGGCTGGAGGCCGGGACAGATACGCATCTAACCGAAAGACCTGACGATGCCGAAAGAAACTTTCGAAACCATCATCTCTGAACTGGATCACGAGGAAGATTGGCGCCGAATGCGGGCCACCTCTACCTGCATGAAGGGGGGACCCAAAGCCGTCGAAGCCATTATTCAAGCCATGGCGACCGGTTCTACTCACTACAAGGTGGAAGCCGCAAAAATGTTGGCCCGCCTACGAGATCCCCGAGCCGGCCAGGCTCTCGCTCATGTCCTGAAGGATGAAGATGAACAGGTGAGACAGGCTGCCGTGGATGCCTTAGAGCATATGGCTGGCATTTTGGATGAAGCCACCGCGGCTGCACTCTTAGAGCATTTACGCGACGATACTCTCCAGGAAAAAGTCGCGGCACTCCTCGGGGTTATTCCCACCTCTATTGGACCTCTGTCGGAACGGCTCCAGGATCCCGATCCAGCCATCCGCCTCCGGGCCGCAGAGATTCTCGCCCACCTCCTTGATCCTCGATCGGCAAATGCGTTTGTTGATGCCATGTCCGATCCCGATCTTCGTGACCTAGCCACCGGTACCTTGCGCAAATTAGGTGCGATTCGAGACCGTGTCGATCAAACGATGGACGACCTGCGAGCGGTGGACGAATCCGAGTTAAAAGAAGGTGTGCGGCAGGAAGCGGTCATTCAACTGCATCGTATTGGCCGCCCAATCGTTGAAATTCTCATTGAATACCTGGAGGACGATGATTGGATCGTTCGGGAAGCCGCAGCTGACACTCTTGGCAAAATTGGCGATATTCGAGCGGTGGAACCGCTCATGGTCAGGCTCCGGTCGGACAGCGATACGGGGGTAAAAGAGCATGCTCTGAAATCCCTTGGGCTCATCGGCGATCCCCGGCCGGTTGAGTTGTTTATTGAAGCCATTCCCATTCGTCCGCTTCGTATACTCGCGGTCGAAGCCCTGGAAAAAGTGAAAGAAGTCGAAGTTCTTCGACCCCATATGGAATTATTTGCCAGATTAAAAACGGACCGGGATGGCCTGATTTCCTATAATTCAGGGGTCATCCTTGACAAACTCGAGGCTGCCACTGCACAAATGAGCATGGATGAAGAAGCCTGGGCTGAAAAGGAATAAAAGGAGTGTTGACCCATGACGGAAGGTAACCACGTAGACCCCTTATTGTCGGCGCTTCGTGATGACAATGAAGCCCTTCGGAATCATGCCGCCTCTCGGCTCGGAGAAGCTGGCTCTGAAGCGATTCCAAAGCTGATCAATATGTTCTTGGAAGACGATTGTGTGGTTCGTGAGGCCGCCACAAGCGCCTTGGTTCAAATTGGAGAGCCAGCCGTTGATCCCCTGATTGAGGCGTTGAAAGATGATGAGGAATGGTCTGTTCGGGAACAGGCAGCTACCGCTCTCGGGAAACTCCGTGCGATCAAATCGGTGGAACCATTGGTCCATGCCCTCCGTCTCGACAAGGATGGAGGTGTGCGCACCGCCGCCATCTGGGCGTTAGAACGGATTGGTCATCCTGATGCGGTTCCCGCCTTAGTAGAGGCTTTGATGGACGCGACCCTCCGTGAGGATGCCGCAAGAGTATTAAAAAAATTGGGAGATTCCCGCGCCACTGATGCTCTGGTGGAAGGTTTACAGGCATCAAATTGGATTGTGCGCAGGCACGCGGCCGAGGCGTTGGGGAAAATTGGCGATCCTCGCAGTTTGGATCCATTAATTCAGGCTCTGGCTGATGAGGACTGGTTGGTTCGCCGGAATGCTGCAGAATCACTGGCTCGCTTTAAGGATAGTCGAGCCATCGATCCCCTGGTCCCTTTACTCGAAGATGAAAATGAAATGGTTCGGGACACCGCCGAAGGTGCACTGGCAAGTTTGGGGTGGACACCCAGTTCATCCCAATCATAGTAACAAAAGGTCTTTTCGTTTTTTTTTAACTACAAATAAGGACACTGAACCATCATGGCAAATGAAGCACCCGCAAAACTCATTTCAATCGGCCCCAAAAGTGGCACGAAAAAAGATGGGTTTAATCTTGTGACCGAAAACGTCACTGCGATCAATCTTGAGGCAAGACAAATCGAGGTCGAACTCTTGGCGTACGATGGGAAGACCGTTCTCATGGATGTCAGTGAAGAAGCTGTCGAAGACTTGCAAAAGATCAAAATCGGTGACGGGGCTACTCTTCGCGTCGTTGAAGAAGACGGCAAACGAATCGTCAAAAGTTTTCGCATCCGCTCCAAGGACCCCAGTATTCAACGAGCCGATGCTGCGCTGCAGGATCTTACCGATTCGCACTGGCTCAATCGCAAGCATGCCATTGAAGTGCTCGGCGAACTCCGGGTGGAAGCAGCCGTGAAACCGTTGGTGGAAATGCTCAGTGATGAAGTAGGTGACGTCCGACAGCGTGCCTATGAGGCCTTGATCAAAATAGGCGCACCCTGTGTCCCTGATGTCATTCCATTTTTGGTATCCGAAGAAGACGACCTTCGGCAATCGGCAACCGAAATTCTTCGAAAGATTGGAAAACCCGCAGTCGAGCCTTTGGCCCTGGCATTAGGCGAGGCTGACGAAAAACTCCAAAAACGCATCATGAAGGTGTTGGACCGCATGGGCTATAAAAGGAAATAGGGCAATCGGCAGGGTACACCCAAAGCCATCCCTCACTTGCAAGACCCAGAAGGCAACCGTAAACGTCTTTTGCCCTGATCCTGGCTTTTCTCGGGACAGGCTTCCCAACTAAGCTTGGGCATCGATCAAAAAATGTGTTTTGCGATCTCTTAGCTTTTTTGGGAAGGAGGGGCTCCTACCGTTTTTCGTCCCACCGAAACATAATGAAACCCCAGATCTTCCATCCGTTGGGGTTCATAGACATTGCGAAGATCGATAAAAATCGGAGAGGTCACTGCGGCCCGAACCCGGTCAAAATCCAAACTTCTAAACTGGTTCCACTCCGTGACCAACACCACAACATCCGCCCCTTCCATCGTGTGGTAGGCATCCTGACAGGGGACCATGTTTGGCAACACCTTCATTGATATCTCTAAGGCCTCCGGATCATAGGTCCGCACGGTCCCACCCGCTTTCATGATCTGCTCTGCGAGATACAAAGCCGGTGAATCCCGAATATCGTCGGTGTTGGGTTTAAAGGCTAACCCGAGTAAGGCAATGGTTTTCCCCCGCAACTCCCCGACCGCTTCTCGAATTTTCTCCATCATCCGGACTCGCTGCTCGTCGTTCACCCGTTTGGTGGCTTTGGCGATAGTCATCTCATAATTATTTTCGTTTCCGATATTGATCAACGCGGCGGTATCTTTTCCAAAACACGACCCTCCATACCCTGGACCCGCATGCAGAAATTTCGACCCGATTCGTTTGTCCAATCCCATCCCTTTGGCCACCATTTGCACATCGGCTCCAACCCCTTCGCAGAGATTGGCCATTTCATTAATAAAAGAAATTTTCGTGGCCAAAAAGACGTTTGAGGCGTATTTGATCATTTCAGCGGTTGGAATATTAGTAATCACAATTGGCGTTTCAAGAATATACAAGGGGCGGTACAAATCTTTCATAATCGCCACTGATTCAGGGCTGTCGGCTCCAATCACCACACGATTGGGCCGCATGAAATCCTCAATCGCCGATCCTTCCCGAAGGAATTCAGGGTTCGAGACCACGCCAAAACTACACGTCGTGGTTTGGTTCGCCTGAATAATCGATCGAATGCGTTTTGCCGTTCCGACCGGCACGGTGGATTTAGTCACCACCACCTTATATCCCGTCATCCGGGTTCCCACATCTTTGGCCACTTGATCGATAAAGGACAAATCAGCAGACCCGTCCTCACGGGATGGCGTGCCTACGGCAATAAAAATAACAAGGGCTTCATCAACGGCTTTGTGTAAATCAGTGGTAAATCGAAGACGCCCGGCCGTCAAATTTTTGGTCACCAGTTCAGAAAGCCCTGGCTCATAGAATGGCACCTTGCCCTTTTCCAAAGCCGCAATCCGGCTGGCATCAGTGTCCATACACAGCACATTCAAGCCAAATTCCGCAAAACAAGCCCCTGTGACCAATCCAACGTACCCGGTTCCTATCACGCTGACATACATGAATTTATCCTCCTTGATCTCACTATGATGTTCCCACTTTACTCGGTTAAAACCTTATTGCACTTAAAAAATAACGAATTAGTATACCCTATTCGATGTTGCTTGACAGCCTCCAGGGTGCCAACTAGAATCAGTTCAAATTTTCCTACAGAGCGGGAATAGCTCAGTGGTAGAGC
>JBDSHB010000024.1:0-3351 GCA_039918695.1 Nitrospirales bacterium
GGATTGCTCATTTTGTTTCGCCAGCCCCTTGAAATCAACGATCAGATCGAAGTCAAAGGGCGGGAGGGAACCGTGGAACGTATCGAAACCCGGGCAACGATTATCAAAACCTACGACGGGCAGCGGACTGTGATACCGAACAGTGATATTTACACCAATGCCGTATTGGTGAAGACGGCCCATGAACAACGGCGCAGTCAATATGATGTGGGGATCGGTTATTGGGATGGAATCCAGGATGCGTGCCAGGTGATTCGTGAGGGTGTGGCAGGGGTCGCCAAGGTTCAGAGTGACCCTCCCCCTGAAGCATTTGCATGGGATTTAGCCGCCAGTTGGGTGACCATCCTGGCGCGTTGGTGGACTGATAGCCGTCGAACCGATGTGGTCCGGGTTCAAGCAGAGGTCCTCACGGCCATCAAGAATGCCTTAGACAAAGCCGGCATTGATATGCCATATAACACGCAGGTTTAGTTATTTCATGATCAGACCGAATCCACGGAGGGTGATCGGGGAGCGCAGCGTGAAGGATGGCCTGCTCCGAAAGAGGGTTCAACGCAGCCACGTTGGAAAGCCGAGGCGATCCAACGGGAGTCTGGCACTACAACCGTACAAGAATGATCCGGATGTTGCCTATTGGGATAAAAAATGAAATCGGCTTCCGACCATTCCGGTTAGACCACTCAAATTTTCCAGACCAATTTTGGTTTTTCCGGATTCATTCGTATTCCGCAAAAACTGAAAGTCAGCACTCACCCGGCCTTCAGCAAATACGGCTATACCCTGTCTCATAGGGGCCTCGACACCCAATAGTCCCATGATGCCGTACCCAAAACCTTTGTCTCCTTCTCCGGTGGCTCAGGGTGACGATCTGATCTGCAGCCTGTTTCGATCGGATATGGTTTCTCCTCCTGCATTCATGGTGCTTTCAATTTTCTCTCAATCTCTTATTGTCTTGTTCCTTCCGGGGCAATAGTTGCCGCGTTTGCGGACCTGAATAGCATTTTTGCAGGGGGGAAATTGAGAGTGGTGAGTGTCATGTCTGTCTGCTGTTTACCACTACAGCCTTGACGATCGGAGAAACCGGAGAAGGCGCAGAGGCAGCTTTATTCGAAGTCCCGAAATCGATCAATCTAAGATGAAAATTCGTCAGCCTCATAATCCCTCCTATGGTTGGCCACATGAGGTCATACCATCAATGATACACGTTGGTTCATTGAATCCTTTTTGTCCAAGTCGCTCACACAATCGTTCCTACCACGAGAGATCTCCGCGAAATCTCGATTGGGATACAGACTGGACGACCTTGATGCAGAAAAGGACTATTTGTTCAATGAGGGCAAACGGGATGAATGCTAAAATTCAAAGGATAAGCGATCGAGATGTGCAGGAGAGAATACCGATGGCAGAATTCGTTATATGGCAGATGCTTGTCTACCTTCCCTTAAACTGGTTCTCTTGTGATAGAGTCCTCAGGGCAGTAACCATTTCGAAAAAGGACAGATCCTGAAACACTTCTATCATTCATGGGATTTGTGCCTGGGAATCAGATTTTGATTAAACCTGGATGTGTGTTTTTGTTACGTCGATGTTCTATCCTTGACCCGCATTTCAGGATAGATCGGCCTAAAAGGACCGGTGTTCCGTCCAAAAGAATGCCAGCAAACCATGCGTTCCGTCGTGCTATCGCATCGGGATCAGTGGGTTTGAGTGTGGCTGGCGTCCTTTGGCTTGCTTTGCTGATGCCAACGGGAAGTCTCGCCCAAGAATTACCATCTCCTACGCTGTATGGGCCTTCCTCAGCGGAGCACACGTCGGGCTCCTCAGAAGCGATCGGCGCCCCGGGATCTGAAGTTGACAGCGGAGGGACGCGGAATGTTTCACTCGATGCGACTCCTTCGGTGGGTGCCGACGAGGTTCCTCCCTTTTCTCTCACGTGGGAGACGCGACCAAACAGGAGCTATCTGATCCCAGCTCTGGAGATTCCCTTCTATGCCTTTCTGCTCAATCAGTTCGACCGGAATTTCACGGAACCACAGGAGGAGTACCGCACGACCGGTCATTCAATCAAAGAGAATATCACGGATGGGAAATGGGGGGTTGATAATGATCAATTCTCGGTGAACCAGTTCCTTCACCCCTATGGGGGAACAGTCTATTTCGGTTTGGCGCGATCGGCCAATCTCAATTTCTGGGAATCATCTCTTGCCACTGCCACCGGTAGTCTTATCTGGGAACTCGGCGGCGAGAGGACCCGACCTTCCTTTAACGACCAATTCACGACCACTTTTGGCGGAATATTTCTGGGCGAACCTCTCTTCCGCATGGCCAATCTGCTTCTGGAGAGCGACGAGGAAGGTGAGCCGGGATTCTGGCGTGAACTGGCAGCAGGGATCATCTCGCCGCCCACAGCCTTTAACCGCTTCGTGTTCGGCAACCGGTTTGATGCAATCTATCCAAGCCACAAACCGGCGACCTTCATGCGCCTGCAAGTCGGCGGGACGTTGTCCTCCGGGGTTAACAACGTCTCCTCCAACGTCAAAACGCGCGGAGCGATCGGCGATTTGACCATCCGATATGGGCTTCCTGGAAAGCCGGGTTATTCGTACTCACGACCCTTCGATTATTTTGATTTCCATTTCACCGCCGTGTCGGCCAATGCGGTCGAAAGTGTGAATACCCACGGGCTACTCATCGGCAATACCTATGCTGCTAGCGAATCCACTCGCGGGGTGTGGGGCCTGTATGGCAGTTATGACTACATCTCTCCGCAGGTGTTTCGGGTCTCGACCAGTGCCCTCTCACTGGGGACCACATGGCAGAGTTGGCTTTCGAAAGACGTGGCCGTTCAAGGGACTGCACTCGGTGGTGCGGGGTACGGCGCGGCCGGGAGTATCAAGCGCACCGGCAATCGTGATTACCATTATGGTTTTACTCCGCAGGCTCTTCTCGCGCTTCGTCTTATCATGGGCGATACTGCCATGATCGATTTCACAGGGCAGGAATACTATGTCAGCGGTCTGCTCTCTTCTGAGTCCCATGGCAGAGAGAATATTCTGCGCGGGAATGTCTCGCTGACCCTGCGGATTATCGGGCGACATGGCATAGCCCTCCGTTATGTTGCCTCCCAACGGAATGCGAGTTATTCGGACGTGGATTATCATAATCAAACGGTCGGAACTCTCAGCCTCATGTATGTGTTACTTGGATCAAGCGGTTTCGGCGCCGTTGAATGGCGCTAATAAGACCGGACAGTCAGTATCGAATAGAGTCGTATAATGAAATTCCGGCGGATGGTGGCGCCTGATGTGTACCCTCAGAACTGAGAGATATTGAATGAATAGTTAAAGATGA
>JBDSHB010000025.1:0-2855 GCA_039918695.1 Nitrospirales bacterium
TCGGAATTACTTTTGTTCTCATTTCCTTTACCAGCACCTCGGCCCACACTTCGATTTCCACCGCCATCGACCGGTTTGTCGCTAAACTCTATCCAAAAGGTAGCCATTACTTCTGGGTGATTAATAACACCACAACTGAATCCCCTGAAGAAATAATTGTCGATCTCAACACCAGTGTCAGAAATTTACCGGAGGAGACACCGACGGAAAGTCGTTTTTTACTATTGGTTGTAGAAGGAGAACTGTTTGCGGCTCAGAAAATTCCGTTGAACGCTAATGTGGACTGTCAGAGTGACGAGGAAGTGTAGTTAATTAACGAACCAGGTATTAAAAAAGCCCCATCCCTTGTAACAAGGATGGGGCTTTTTTATATAAAACTACGTCGAAACAATTGCTACTTGGTCACGACCAATAATTGCCCACCCAGATGGGCTGAATGTAGTTGACACTTGTAGTTCAATAAACTGTTCGCAGTTACAGTAGTGAGATCACTGATGGGTATCCCAATATACTTGGTTTCCCCTGGAGCCAACACAAGATTAATTTCCATCGTAGTTGGACCAGTTTGTGAGGAAGCCGCCGATAGGGAAAACCCGTGCTCCTCTTTCATAGTATTGGTGACCTTCAGCAAAACCGGTCTTCCTGCTCTACCACCCGTCGCACCTGAAATAAGACTCAAGATGGACACAGGAGGATACCAGACTTTCTTGCCACCAATTTCCATGGCATTCAACTCAATATCCACATCCAACTTTTGAAATGGCTGGCCCACGACAGATCCTGTTTCAAGGTCGCCAATTTCCACACCACCGGACTGTAACGCAAATGCTGCTGAACTTCCGGCCACAACGAAAACTAAACCTAAAAGGACGGATAGAAGCACTCTGTGCATCGCCTACCTCCTCATTGAGAAGCTGTTGATAATGAAAGTTTTACCTAAAAAACGCAAGCCAATTTTCTGATTTATGTAGTTAAATTTTCAACAAGAGGGATGTTTATAGCATATGACATTCTTCGACGCAAGATGGTTTTTATAATTGCAATTCTTGGAGATTAAAAATAAGAAAGTGTCCTCAATAATCCAACAAGAGAATCAAGAAATTCTCAACCATTTTTCAATATTTTTTAGGATTATGAGTGATTTCCTCAATGAAGAATGAGTTTTTGAGACGGGGTAAATATTTCTTCAGACCATTTTCCTCTTATATCTCAACATATTTGATAGCCCATTCCAAAAATTCCCATTATTTTCCATACATTAATCGGGAATGACTATCCATGCACAAACATATTATGTTCCCGCTCCCATCCAATAGACGATTCAGCTCCATGTCCGGGTATCACGAGCGTGCTGTCTTTGAGGGTGTATAAGCGTTCGCGAATAGATCGCTCAATTATCTGACCATCTCCACCCCAAAGGTCGGTTCGGCCAATTCCGCCTCGAAACAAGGTATCCCCTGAAAACACCAAACCTTGGCTTTCAAAGAAAAAACATATCGAGCCGGGAGTGTGCCCAGGAGTATGAATCACAGTCCCTGTATACGGACCAACCCGCACCTCTGATTCATCTTCAATCAAACGGTCAGGCGGAGGGGCAGCCACATAGGGAATATTGAACATTCGGCATTGAACTTCCAGCATATCCCAAAGATCCTGATCTTGAGGATGCAAACACAGAGGAGCCCCGGTCGCTAGCTTAATATGACCGGAGGCTAGGAAATGATCAAAATGAGCATGTGTATGCAAAATGGCAGTGACCGTGAATCCCATGGCATCAATTTCCCCGAGTATGCGCACAGGGTTTCCCCCTGGGTCCACCACAATGGCCTGTTTAGTTTCATTGTCACCGATAATCGAACAATTACATGAAAGTGGAGGGACGGGGAAAGTTATTCGAATGAGCTGATTCATCGCAATCTCCTTACATGACCCTGTTAAGGCAATGGATTCAACTTGAATGAACCCATACTCTATTTCAGATTTACACAATTTTTCATTAGAATTATAGAAATTTCTACTTCTTTATAACCCCCTCAATATGGAAGTTTGAAATAAGAACAGTTTACGCCTAAAATACCTAATAAAAGGTACCCATTTGATCCAATCACAACACTATCTTCCATACACGGATGCGCTGAGCCGGTGAAAACTCAAGCCTTCCAGCGCCGCCCAACATCCCAGCAGAGGCCAGATAATCTCCCCTGCGCCGGAAGCATAGCCTTATCCATTGGCGCAGGGATGCTTATCTTTATTCTGACTGGTTGCCCCCAAAATAACTCTGGGCTTGAGGAAGAAAATATTCAGCTCAAAAAGCAGGCCACCAAATTGGAGTCGGTCATTCATTCCCTCCAAGAGGGAAACAGAGTCATGCAGCAACAAATCGACTTACTGAACCAAGAATCTAGAAAAACCGCAGAATCCTATGAAGTGCAGTTACGAGATGCAGAAGTCACACACCAGGAAGAACTTCGGGACGCACAGGCTCAAATGGCCGAACTGGCGAATAGCCCCAAAAAAGATGGAGCCAGAATTAAAATATTGGAAGAAGAACATCGAAAGTTGGAAGGAGAAAACAAATGGCTCAGGAGCCAAAGGGACCAGATGAGGAAGACCCTTACCCTTCATCAAATTGGTGGTCAAAGTCAGGAGTTGCCGTTTCCCTTTTCCTCGGCTTCAGAAATCATAGAAAGCGCACTCACAAAAAATGGCTATTCGATACTTTCCAGTATGCAAACCGATCAAAAGGTCGTCTATATTACTGATCGCAAAACGTCTCTTCCTCCCTCACTGGAACTATCAGGTTTTCGCAACCAATACCTCCTCTCGATTGAGAAAGGACCTTCCGATCATACCAT
>JBDSHB010000026.1:0-4130 GCA_039918695.1 Nitrospirales bacterium
GATAATCCACGAGGTGGCCCTTCAATAAAAGACGGGGCTGGCAGCAGTCGCGACAGCGACGATACGTCCTGAAGAATTTATGCTGGGACAGCATGGTCCTTCTTAGTGAGCATGCGAGGCGATGTTCAAGGTTCTTCCAACCCCCAAATCCCTTCGTGCTAACATTCCCCCCTCCCTCTTCATTTTTCCGTATTTATCCCTTGAGTATTGAAACAGCCTCAGTTCTAGCCCTTGGGAAATTTTGACAGGCCATTCTGACGTCTTTGAGCAATTTTCCCAGTGTTCTTGCTGTTTTCTCAAGTGGCCGATCAAAAATGCCGAGAATAATCTTCTCTGCTCTCTTGGGTGGTGGAGGAACCTTCCAGTCACTAGGGGAAGGCTGAGTATGGCACCCGGAAGAGTAAATCGAAACAATTTAGGCCAAAATTTACGAATCAGTCTTGTATCCTCAGGTTTCATTGATTGACGAGAAACTGAGGAGAGGAGAGGCGAAACGTGGAGGAGCAGGCACCATGAAACTGATCAATATTTTACTTGTGGCAGTGGCGTGTACGGTTGTGGTCGGGTGTGTGAGCCAGCAATCACATGAACGTGCTCTTCAAGAATACGAAGAGAGCAAAGAGTCCACCGCCGTGGAACTTGAACGGTTGCAGCAGGCTGTTGAAGAGAAGCAAGCTGAAGTCATGCAGCTTCAGGAAACCAAGGTGGCCCTCGAGCATACCGTTGAGGTGCAAGACCAAATTAAAGAAGAACAACTAGCCGCGGTTCAACAAGAAGTCGAAGCACTGTATACACAAATCCGGAAACTCGGAAGCACGGAAGGAGTCGGTTCTTTGCCACATCCTCTTTTTGGGGGAGAGCCGGTGAATTTCCATGATTTGAGGGCCGCACTTACAAAGATCAGGTCGGGTTTAGATGGGCAAATTGGCCAGGTGTCTCACCTTCGTGAAGAGAATAGTCTATTGGAAAAAGAGCTTTCGGCTTTGGAAGCTAGGCTCAAGGAAGTGGAGCGGTTAAAGCATGAGTTGGAATTGGTCCGAAAAGCTCGTGAAGTTCAGGAAGCGCAACTGGCGAAGGTCAAATATGAAGTGCTCACAGTCGGAGAAGAGATCGAACGCATTACCAAAGCGCTTGAGGACAAATTTGGCAAGAGTCTTGTGGTGACTCAACACCATGATCGATTAGTGTTGACCATGCTGGGGCAAGTCCTCTTTGAGTCCGGTGAGGCGGATTTGACTCCTCTGGGGATCAAGATCATGAAACAGGTGGGCCAGGTGTTAGCCACCTTGCCAGGGAAAAGCATCCAAGTCGAAGGGCACACGGACAACCACCGCATTTATGGACAGCTTCAAAAACAGTATCCCACGAATTGGGAACTTTCAACCGCCCGGGCCACCACAGTATTGCGGTATCTGATTGAGCAAACCGGAATGGATCCCAATCAATTCTCAGCGACGGGCTATGCGGATAGGCGACCGGTGATGACCAATGAGACTGAGGAGGGAAGAGCCCAAAATCGTCGTGTGGAAATCGTTCTGTACCCGGAACTGGTAATTCAGGATAATGAAACTGTTGCAACACTGGCCCCGTAAGACAAACCGGGAACGACACAACAACCGATATGGCTTCAGAAGTGGTGCTTCTGAGCCTTCATATTTCCATTTCTCCTGCATCGAGTCGTTGGTCAGCCTTGCTGCAGAGGTGCCATTTCTTCTCCCCCTGCCACTATCTGATTTCTCCAACAATTAATGTGCTAGCAGTTCTGTGGGATTGCCGGTGCCACTCAGGCTATGATGTTGAATGAGTCCGGTATCGTAGAGATATGTTGTCGCCGGATCTAATAAAAAATACACGGCAAACAGGCCGACACTCGCCATGGTCAACGTATAGGGAAGCGCCATCCAGACCATTTTCCCATAAGATAAGCGGATAACCGGAGCCAGTGAGGAGGTTAATAAAAATAAAAATGCGGCCTGTCCGTTTGGTGTCGCCACACTGGGGATATTTGTGCCGGTATTAATGGCAACAGCTAAAAGGTCAAATTGGTCACGGGTAATGGTGCCCGCCTGATAGGCGCGGAGCACTTCCTGGATGTACACCGTCGCCACAAAGACATTGTCGCTGATGGCCGAAAGAATGCCATTGGCCAGATAAAACATGCCGATTTGATGCGATCCCTCCAAACTTAATCCATATCCGATAATGCCCGAAAACAGGTTCTGGTCCTGGATGACGGCCACAATGGCGAAAAAAACGACGAGGAGCGCTGTGAAGGGAAGCGCTTCCTTAAACGCCTCTCCAAGTTGATGCTCATCGATAATCCCGTTAAAGGCGGTAATAAACACGATCACCGTGAGTCCGATGATTCCGACCTCCGCCAGGTGAAAGGCTAAGGCAAAAATCAACCAAATGCCCGCAATCGCTTGAATAATAAGCTTCGCCGTGTCCGCGGAATCTCGTCGTTTCTGTTGCTCGGTTTCGAATTCCACTAAAATGAGGCGAACGGGCTCCGGGAGTTGAAAGCCATAATCAAACCATCGTAATTTCTCAACGATGATGGAGGTGAGCAATCCCGTGGCCAGGACCGGAATCGTCACGGGGGCCATGCGCAAAAAGAACTCCAAAAATTCCCAGCCCGCTTTGTCCGCGATCAATAAATTTTGGGGTTCCCCTACAAGAGTACAGACTCCGCCCAATGCTGTTCCAACCGCTCCGTGCATTAATAAATTGCGAAGGAAGCCTCGAAAGTTGTCCAAATTTTCTCTGTGGAGAGAGTCGATCTCATGATCGCTTGTCGAATCATGAGAGGTCTGCGATGATTGGCCAGAGGCCACCCGGTGGTAAATGTTATAGAAACCCAACGCGACGGCAATGATAACCGCTGTGACCGTCAAGGCATCGAGGAATGCCGAAAGAAAGGCACCCATGATGGAAAATAAGAGTCCCAACAAAACTTTTGAACGGACGCCCAATAAAATTTTGGTAAACAGAAACAGGAGTAAATCTTTCATGAAGTAGATCCCGGCCACCATGAAAATCAATAACAGGATCACCTGAAAATTATTGAGCGCTTCATGATAGACCGTAGCCGGGGAGGTCATCCCCAATAGGACGGCTTCTAGTGCGAGTAAGCCACCAGGCTGTAGCGGATAACTTTTGAGAGCCAGGGCTAACGTAAAGATAAATTCCAGTATGAGCACCCACCCGGTGTAAAAGGAGCCAATGCTCATCAATAAGATGGGATTGAGGATTAAGAATCCTAGAATGGTCAGCTTGTACCAGGTTGGAGTGTGGTTCAAGAAATTCTGGATGAGCGCCTGAGGGACTGTCGTTTTCATTTCAGTTGGGTGACCTTTCGGACCGGTGGTCCCAGATGGAGTCTGACTCATTAATCCAACGTCACTATGATCAATTCCTTGTTTAGTAATCTTTTTCGTATCCAGGCCTTTAGTAGGGTGGGTGGAGTGAGGAGTGCATATACAATGAAGGCTTTTTAAGAAACAGGGAAGGCGGCATTGTCAAAAACCCTACCTTATGAGGATTCCGGATGTTTAGACAGAACTTCTGTGGGAGGGACATCGAACGGATGGGTGGATCCGCCTCTATGAGCTGCGTGGCGTAATGCATCCAACCGAAGAGGGTATCGATGTTCGGGTGGGACCTGATCGAGCACCCCGAGTCCTTTGAGGACTCGAGCCACTCCCGGACGCATACCCACGAAAAAAACATGCTGCTGATGAGTTTTCACCATCAACAGCATGTCTTCGATGGCTAATGCAGCGGTTCCGTCAATGGAAGGCACCGATGTGAGATCAAGAACCACGCTGGAAAAAGAATTGAAACCTTTCACAGTTTCTAACCGACGAACCATGTCTTTAGCCGATCCGAAACTCATCGGCCCATTTACATGAATCATGATAATGCGCTCGCGGTTTCGATCCAGGATGCGTTGCTCTTCTTTTGACAATGGTGTTTCATTCGAGGCACCGGTGATTACACTGAGATTTTCAAGCTCCAGATCGGCCATGCGCTTCACGAACATAACGCTGGCCAGCACCACGCCAATTCCCACAGCCGTGATGAGGTCGACCAAAACAGTAACCAACAAGACCACGATCATCACCAGAACT
>JBDSHB010000027.1:0-4783 GCA_039918695.1 Nitrospirales bacterium
CATAATAAAAATGCCAACGTCAAACTTTTGCATCAGATCATAAGGAAAAATTTAAAACCTGGGCTTTGATGAAATTTAAAGATCTTCCCAATAATTATGTTAGCTACGGGGGCATGTGCAATATGGAGACCATTAGGGACGTGGGCCTGATATTTGATTGTTTATAAAGAAAAACATGGTTGGTGGGTTTACAGGAATTCTATGAAATAATGGAATCCCGCTGTAGGGTTCCCCAATCTAATGTAGGAAATACAATTCAGCATTGCTACGTACCTAGCATTTATGTGAAAGTTCTTTGGTGACTCTGATGAAGAAGATCTTTGAATTCGCAGAGGAAAGAGCAAAAGAGTTGTTTTGGGGAAATTCTTCACTCCAGGCTAGAGCTCACAGAAAATTTTCGTTTAAACCGATCCTCATTAATTTTGGTGTTTAAAAAATGTTGCCACGCCTGTCTATATTTTGGCGATTAACCCTGGGATACCTGACAATCCTTGCGTTGGTGGTTGGGGTGAATTTGTATATCCTCCATCAATTTCGTGCATTAACGGAATTAGGCGCTGAGTTAGCAACCCACCATTTTCCAGCCGTGGAAACGGCTAAGCGACTTATTACCAGTCTGTATGCCCAATTAAAAAGTGATAAGCAATATTTGGTACTTCGGGATACAACCCTTCTGAAAGATTTTCTTCAGGAGGCTGAAAATTTTCGCAAAACCTTGAAAGCCCTTCAGGATCAGGAAAATCCTGGCAGTACGCTTGAATTACTTGCGGAAACCAAAGAACTGCATGAAGAGTTTCAAACCTTATTTTTAAGTGTTGGCGTTGAACAAACCGACCGTTCTCCTCAGGCTATCGCCAGGTATGAACAAAACCGGGATACGTTGATTACTGCCATAACCCAATCCATCACAGCCTATATCACTGCTCAGGAGGCAAGTGTCGGCGCGATCCTCAAGGATTCCCATCTTCGCTCGGTACAGGCCCAGGAGATTACGAAACAGCTCCTCGTAATGGCGCTGGTTCTAGGTCTTGGCTTGGCCGGGATCGCCAGCTATAGTATTCTCCGGCCCCTACGACGAGTCAAAGCGCAAATCCGCCGAATTGGACAAGGTCAATTTGGAGGCACGATCTCCTTGTCTGTTCCCCAGGAGTTACGCGAACTGGTTGGCCAGGTAAATTGGATGGGCGAAAAATTACAAAAGTTAGATGAGATGAAGTCGGAATTCCTGGCAAATATTTCCCATGAATTACGGACGCCGTTAACATCAATTCGTGAGGGCTCACAGCTTCTGCTCGATGGAATTCCTGGTACGCTGACGAAGGACCAACGAGAAACGCTCACCATTATTTCTGAAAGTAGCCAACGACTCAATCACTTAATCGGGAATCTCTTAGATTTATCCCGGATGGAAGCCGACATGGTTTCCTATAATTTTAGTCCCACCGACTTGAATCGTTTGGCAGTTCGGTCGACAGAAAAGGTGAAATTTCTTGCGGAACGCAAAAATATTCATCTGACCATCGATTTGTTTCAGAACAAGGTGAGGTTCTATGATCTGGATGGACCGAGGATGGAACAGGTGTTGGAAAATCTTTTATCCAATGCCATTAAATTTAGTCCTGAAGGAACGACGGTGTTGATTCGATCGAGGCCGGAAATTTCCGGAGAAGGTTTGCAATTTACCGTGTCCGATACGGGACCAGGAATTCCGGAAGCCGATTTGCCTCATATCTTTGAACGATTTTACCAGGGGAAAACCCAAGAAGGCCGTGTGTATGTGGGGAGTGGGATTGGGCTGGCTTTGGCGAAGCGGGTGGTGGAAGCCCATGGTGGAAAAATTTGGGCGGAGAGCATTCTTGGAACCGGGACGGCGTTGCATTTTACCATTCCGAAACGAAAGCCTACGGGGACTGTCTCGTGATACGCAAAAAATTTGAGTCGTTGATCTGGGTGTTTTTGGGGTCTGTGATGATCCTGAATCTTCTTGAATGGGGAGAGTGTAACCTTACCGGCTGGAATAGTTCGGCTATGGCTCAATCTGTCTCAGCCAGCTATTCCCCTGTGTCCTCGGTGTTAACTCCTGACCCCGAAGATGTTCCATTTTTTCGGGCAATTGCGGATGATCAGGAAAAGAAGCTGAGTTCATGTAAAAATGAAGAGGAATGCCGGGCGGTTCATTTTCTTCGTGGAGTCGTTGCGTTATATGAAAATAGGGAATTAGCTGCGCTTCATTTTCGAAAAGTGGTGGTCTCTAATCCCAATAGCGCGTTGGCGGGTGAAAGTCGATTCTGGTTATGGTTGTTGGATGTATTGAAAGCTCCGGGAGGAGGGACCCCACCAGAGGACCTTACGAAACGATTGATTCGTGAAATTGTGAATAAAGATTTACTGGTCCATGAATTAAGTCGTCAATTGGAAACGGATTCGGTTGATGCACTGAAGCAAGAACTGACGAATCGGGGAAAGGCTGTCGAAGAGTTGAATCAGGTCTCCTCCAATCTTTCCAAACAAACAGAACAATTGAAAAAGGAGCAAACGCTCCGGCAGGATGCGCAGCAGGAACTGAGAGCCAATGAGAAAAAAGTTCAAGAACTGACGAATCAATTAGAGGCCTTACGGCGTATCGATCAGGAAATACGCGAGAAGGCCCCGCCGACCCGCCCGTCGGAAAAAATGGCCCCAACCCCCAAACTCGAAAGAGCCGAGGAGAAAGAAATACCATATGAAAGTGAAGGAAAAAAATAAAGAAACTGTGATGGCTGATGAACGAATACTTGTTGTTGATGACGATCAAAGTTTGCTGACCCTCCTGAAAATGCGACTGCATTCCATGGGATTTGTGGTCACCGCCTGTGGGTCCGGGGGAGATGCGTTGAGCCGCGTACAGGAAGATCCCTATGATTTTGCCATTCTGGACCTTCGATTGCCCGATGCTGATGGCTTGGATCTAATGGAAGAATTGCACCAGCATCAAACCAATCTTCCAATCCTGATCTTGACGGCGCATGGCTGTATTCCCAATGCGGTGGAAGCCATGAAAAAGGGTGCGTATGGGTACTTGACCAAACCGTTTGATGACAAAGAGTTACTAGAGAGTATTGATAAAGCCCTCACTACCAAACGAATGAGTCAGGAGATTCATCGACTCCAACTGCTTGTGAACGAATTGTATGGGCTTGAAAATGTTGTGGCTCGGAGTGCAGAAATGCATACGGTGTTGAAGCAGGTGGCCCAAGTGGCGAAGACCGATACCACCGTTTGTATTTCCGGAGAAACAGGGACCGGGAAAGAAGTTATTGCACGCATACTTCATTGTAATAGCCCACGAGCTTCAAAACCGTTTATGGCCGTCAATTGTGCGGCTATTCCAGAAACTTTGTTCGAAAGTGAGTTATTCGGGCATATGAAAGGTTCCTTTACCGGAGCCCATCAAAACAAGCGGGGTTTAATCCAAAGTGCCGATAAAGGGACATTATTTTTGGATGAAATAGGTGAAATGCCACTGTCATTACAAGGAAAACTCCTGCGGGCTATTCAAAATCGAGAGGTGGTGCCCGTTGGAGGGCAAGTGCCGATGAAGGTGGATGTGAGAATCCTAGCTGCAACAAATAAGGATCTGGAATTAGCTGTGCGGGAAGGACGATTTCGAGAAGATCTGTATTATCGGATTCACGTCGTTCCCTTGTGGATTCCCCCGCTTCGACAGCGACGGGAGGACATTCCTTCTCTCGCCCAGTTTTTTCTTAAGCGGAGTATTGAGCATCATGGGAAAGTTGTCAAAGGATTTTCACCGGAAGCCATGCAGGCCTTAATTACCTATCCGTGGCCTGGAAATGTTCGAGAACTTGAGAATATGATTGAACGGGCGGTTGTCATGTCCCCTCAGGATATTATTACGGCAGAATTTCTCGCCCTTTCTCCGCAAGAACAAAGCAAGCCAGGTAGTCTTCAGCCATTAACTGATGCGAAGGAAGCGTTCGAGAAGGGGTACCTCCAAGACCTGCTCAAGGCCACGCAAGGGAATATCTCCAAGGCGGCACAAATTGCCGGGCGCTATCGGGCGGATTTTTATAAACTGCTCAAAAAATATGGCCTGCATCCTTCTGATAGACAGGATGAGGCGTCTCCTTCAACCGGCCAATCAGGACTCCACTAATTTGGAGGCCTAATGTCTCGCCATTTGATTGGGTATGGTGCCAGATGCATTTCAATCTAAGGACAGCCGTTAAACCGCCTCGAATCTGTTCACACTTCGAGAGCCTCAGCAGGAATGGGCAGAGGGGAGGCTCTTATTAATATGCCTGGACTGTTGCTTTCTAGTAAATCGGGCACGTCCCTCATTTTTCGATTGCCTTATGTTTTCGGAGACCACATAAATCCCCTCTCTGATAAGGGACGGTTCTGTCCTTTAAAGAGAAGGCGAATTCAGCCCATAAGTGCACCACTGGGTTGCAATTGAAGGGTTGCTTGAGTCAGCTTCGTGAACACCTCCCAGGGGGTCTGAAACCCCAAGCATTTCCGTGGGCGATGATTCATGGCCTCCGCGGCGGCGGTGACCGCTTCCTTCGACACCTTGTCCAGCCGCATTTCTTTGGGGAAATACTGTCATAGCAACCCATTGCTATTCTCATTTACTCCCCGCCCCCAGCTGTGGTAGGGCCGAGCAAAGAATCCCTGGCAGTCTAAGGCCTTGGCTATGGCGGCATGTCCGCTGAATTCCCGGCCATTATCATACGTGATGGTCTGCACCCAGTCCTTCAAGGCCGCTAAGAGTGTCGTGATC
>JBDSHB010000028.1:0-2840 GCA_039918695.1 Nitrospirales bacterium
GGAGGGTCGATCCGACAACCGGCCGCCTGTTGCGGGGTGGTGGGGTTTAAGCCAACATATGGGCGAGTGTCCCGCTATGTGTTAATTGCCTTTGCCTCATCTCTGGATCAAATCGGCCCCATTACCAAAACCGTGACGGATGCTGCTATCCTGCTGAATGCCATTGCCGGATTTGATCCAATGGATTCTACGTCCGCCAATCGTGACGTCCCGGATTTCACAAAAGCCGTGAAAAAGAAGGACGTCAAAAAACTTATTTTCGGAGTGCCGCGGGAATATTTTGCTGAGGGTCTTGATCCTGAAGTCTCCGAGAAGGTTCAAGATGCCATCCAGATGTTGGAGGAGCTAGGCGGAACTATTCGCGAGGTGACGTTGCCCTTCACGGAACAGGCCATTGCGACCTATTATCTTGTCGCCACGGCAGAGGCCAGCTCTAATTTGGCTCGCTATGACGGCGTCAAGTTCGGGTTTCGTTCCAAGGAGTCGCGAGACCTGGCAGAGATGTATCGGAGCACCCGGTCGGAAGGGTTTGGGCCTGAAGTGAAACGGCGTATTATGTTGGGGACCTATGCGCTGAGTGCTGGGTATTACGATGCGTATTACGGGAAAGCCCAAGCGGTTCGCACCTTGATTCAACGGGAATTTGATGCGGTGTTCCAGGAAGTCGATTTGTTGGTGAGTCCGGTTATGCCGACGCCGGCTTTTCAATTAGGGGAGCGCTTGGACGATCCCTTGCAGATGTATTTATCAGACATCTATACCATTCCTGCGAGTTTGTCCGGGCTTCCGGCGATTTCCGTTCCCTGTGGGTTGAGTAAACTCGGACTCCCAATCGGATTACAACTGATGGGTCGTCCCTTTGAGGAAGCCATGGTCTTGCGTGCAGCGTACGCCTATGAACAAGCCACGGATTGGCGAATGAAACGGCCCGTGATTCGGTCATGAAAGGATAGCGAGGTATGGTGGATTTGGCAGCGATCATCATTGCCGTGGCTTTTGTAGTTTTGGTGGGCTATCTGGTTCCGATGATTCTTCAAGTGAAACGTACGGTTGGGCAATCAGAACGTTTGCTTATTCGTTTGAACCATGAGTTGCCGGGATTATTGAAGGACGTCAAGGGAACCAACGAAAACATTTTAGCTATTACCGATCAAGCCAGACTTGGCATTGATAGGGCCACGATTTTCTTGAATGCTGTTGGAGATGTGGGGGAAACCGTGAATCATGTCCATCAGGCCGTTCGCGAGAAAGGGGGGGGCCTTGCTGTGGGCGTTACCAGTTTACTTGCCGGACTCAAAGCAGCAACTTCGACGGTGAAGAAACGTATACATAAAGAACAAAAAGGAGGGCCACCCTATGGCAGTTAATCAATCAGGTGCATCAGCAGGCTCGGTTGCGCTGGCGTTTTTAAGTGGAGCGCTCTTGGGAGCTGTGACGGCGATCATGTTAGCCCCTCAGCCGGGCAGAGATTCCCGAGAACGAATCACGGGGTATGCCCGGCGCACGAGTGAAGATTTGCGAGACATTAAGGAGCGGGCCACGGATGCGGTAGAAGATGTCGTCGGTCGTGGCCGTGAACTGGTGGAAGAAATTTCCTGTGCCGTGCGAGAAGCGTTAGACGCGGGTCGGGATGCCATGCGCCGTGAACGTGAAATGAAATCCCTGGATTAAGATTCAAGAAAAGACGAAATCGAGAGGAGTGGCTCTGCTGCGTTATGGCCTATGAACCTGTAATTGGAGTTGAGGTGCATGCCCAACTTCAAACGAAGACGAAATTATTTTGTAGCTGTCCGACTTCCTTCGGGCTTCCTCCGAATACTCAAGTGTGTCCCACCTGTCTGGGGTTGCCTGGAAGTTTACCGGTGCTTAATCGCCGCGCGGTGGAAATGGCTGTACGGACGGGACTCGCGCTTCACTGCGAGATCCTGCTGACGAATCAATTCTCCCGAAAAAATTACATGTACCCTGATTTGCCGAAGGGCTATCAAATTTCGCAGTATGATTTGCCGATCTGCGGACCGGGATGGCTTGACATTTCGGTCAACGGGGAGTCGAAACGCGTGCGCATTAGCCGAGCCCATTTGGAAGAAGATGCCGGGAAAAATGTTCATGATGTGCCCGTGGAAGGCAGTGGGGTCGATCTCAATCGAGCGGGAACTCCCTTATTAGAAATTGTCACCGAACCAGACTTGCATTCATCAGATGAGGTTGATGCCTATTTGAAAACCCTGCATGATCTCCTGGTCTATCTGGAGGTCTGTGATGGAAACATGGAACAGGGAAGTTTTCGTTGTGAGCCGAATGTGTCCCTTCGTCCCAGGGGACAAGACCGTCTCGGGACCAAGGTGGAATTGAAAAATATTAATTCCTTCCGTTTTGCCAAAGATGCCTTGGAATTTGAAATCTCCAGGCAGACTGAGGCCTTAACCGAAGGTGAAACGATTCGTCAGGAGACCCGGCTGTGGGATGTGCAGAAAGGGCAAACGGTGGTCATGCGAAGTAAGGAAGAAGCCCATGACTACCGGTACTTTCCCGATCCGGATTTGCTCTCCGTTCGCGTGGATGCGGAGTGGATGGAGTCCCTGCGCCAGACGATTCCAGAACTTCCGTCCGTCCGCATGAAACGGTTTGTGACGGAATATCATCTCCCTGAGTACGATGCGAAGATTCTGACCGATTCAAAAAACCTGGCCGACTATTTTGAGGCCTGTGTGAAACTCTTTCCCCAACCCAAAACGGTCAGTAACTGGGTGATGGGCGAATTACTTCGCGAACTCAATACCGCTAACACCAGTCCTGAATCTTCCCCGGTAGGCCCCGAACAATTAGTCGAACTCTTG
>JBDSHB010000029.1:0-6041 GCA_039918695.1 Nitrospirales bacterium
AAAACAAATGATGCCACGCGACCACTAGGCGATAATTTCATAACAAGGCTTGAAGTTCTGTTGATCAATTTTCATGCGGTGTTGGTTGATGAAGGATTGCAGGAGTTCATCCATCAGTTTCATAATCGTTGAATCCCCGTGAATTTTAAATGGTCCTTTTTTTTCAATCGCATTGAGTGATTGGGGCTTCACATGGCCAGCAACGATTCCTGAAAATGCCCGACGCAAATTCGCAGCTAACATGTGGAGCGGTTGGTCGGTATGAAGATTTAATTGGGCCATCGACTCATGCGTGGGCTCAAACGGTTTTTGAAATTCATGGTCGATGGTCAGATGCCAGTTGAAATAGAAGGCGTCATGGGTGCGTTTTCGAAATTCCCGTACACGTTGTATGCCTGCCGTCATTTCAGAGGCCCCACGCTGAGGATCATCAATGATGATCTGATACCGTTGCGCGGCCTGAGGCCCGAGTGTTTGCTTGATAAAGGTATCAATGGTTTCAAAATAGCTGGCACTTCCTTTGGGGCCCGTAAAAATTAGCGGAAAGGGTACCTCACTATTGTCCGGATGTAGAAGGACTCCGAGTAGGTAAAGGATTTCTTCCAACGTTCCCGCCCCGCCGGGAAACACGATAAACCCATGTCCGACACGAACAAACGCTTCAAGACGTTTTTCAATATCCGGCATGATCACCAATTCATTTACAATGGGATTCGGAGCTTCCGCCGTAATGATGCCTGGTTCCGTGACGCCCAAATATCGCCCATTTTTAATACGTTGTTTCGCGTGAGCGATCGTGGCTCCTTTCATCGGTCCCTTCATCGCCCCTGGACCACAACCCGTGCAAATATCCATGGAGCGCAAACCTAGTTGATGCCCCACTTCTTTCGTATAGCGATATTCGACCTCACTGATCGAATGGCCTCCCCAGCACACCACCAAATGTGGATCCTCAACAGACTGAATGATTTCGGCGTTTCGTAAGATATGAAAAATCGCGTTGGTGATCCCATTGGATGTGGTTAAATCAAATTTTTTATTGTGCTGTATTTCGTTATGGACATAGATGATGTCACGGAGCACCGAAAAGAGATGCTCTTTGATCCCTTGGATAATTTTCCCATCCACAAACGCACTGGCAGGAGCGTTGACGAGTTCAAGCTTCACTCCGCGATCCCGTTGCTCCAAGGCAATGTCGAAATCTGCATAGCGGGCAAAAAATGCTTTCGTGTCATCCGTATCATTCCCACTCGTCAGTACCGCCAGGGCACTGCTTCTGAACAGTTCATGGAGACCCCCCTCACTGGTTTCTCTGAGCTTCTCAACTTCATGCTGCGACAGCATGTGCATCGACGTAACGGGGGTGATGCTGACACTCACACCCTGACCTGAGGATGTACGTTTCAATGTTATGTACTCTCGATTGGTTTCCATCTTAACGCTCCAGCTCATAGTCAAATGAAAGCTATTTTTGTGTGACCATTGACCAATACTGACCACTAGAAAGAGGTCAATCTATCACACCAACGTGTTCACGCTCTATGTTAGGTGTCAAAACACGACTTATTTTGGGAGATGGGAACACACCCGGGAGAATATAATGTGCTACGATCGTGTTAAAGGATCTGGAAAATCCGTTGAGGGTAGTCAGGCGAATGAAGAATTCGATTTGATCATTATGGAATTGGAGATAAAAATACCGCACCTCCTTACCGGTAACCTAATCTGCTTTTGAATTTCCACACTTCTGCCGTGACTTTTGGAAAGAGGTTCTCATTTCCCAAGCCACCTCTAACATGTATTCAAAAAATAGGGCTCATATTTCAACAAGAAGGAAATTTACATGAAAGAACGTTCTTTGTCTCGCTTTCAACTCATTCTTTGCCTTACAGCCATCTTCTTATGGGTTGGGACTTTTCAGCATCTCAGCTTTGCCAACACAGAAAAATCCTTATATGACCGCCTAGGAGGCTATGATGCGATCACCGCCGTCGTTGATGTCTTCTTGACAAGGGTATGGGACGACCCGGTCGTGGGTCGGTTTTTTGTGGGAATGGGAACTGACACAAGAGATCAATTACGCCAAAAGAACAAAAACCTCTTGTGCTTCAACACAGGGGGGCCCTGCCAGAAGATCAATCGACGACTAGAACTGACCCATAAGGGTCTGGAGATCACCGACAAAGAGTTCGATATCGTGGTTAACCATTTGGCTGCAACGCTCAAGGAATTTAAAGTTCCTGAGCGGGAGCATGATGAGGTGATGGCCAAAATCGGCAATCTGCGATCCTATATTGTTGAACGGAAAAGTTAAAAATATATCGGTTGCTCCGATCGTGTCCTTCCCCCAGGAAAGACATACAGTCATAGCGTGGAAATTCTGGATTGGACCCTACGGCCTAACCTGACGCCAAGGATATCGCCCGAGCCGCGTCCAGATTAGAAAAAATTCAGGATCGTAATGGCAGGATTCCAAGCGCAATAGGAAAGTCAGAACAGGCATTTTTCATTCCTTTACGAGGAATGCATCCCTCATGACATATTCGTGAAAAGCATGGAGGTTTCCGCAATACACATTCCACCAGCATAAAGGCATTTTTTCAGGAGAGTCCGTTTAGGAACCACGCAACCAGGCTAATCGTTGACGATCATCTTCATATTGTGGGAGACGATAGGTCAGATCGATTTGCACGACACGCTCTATGCAGCGAAGCGCCGAGATGGGATCTTTTCGCTCCAGATAGACGTCAGCCAGTAGACGCAAGGCTCCTGCCTCTCCCGTGCTATTTCCCAGCTTGATGAAATGTTCGGTCGCATTATTGAGACAGGCCTCGGCCCGTTCAAGTTGGCCCAGGTGAAGAAAGGTTTTCCCAAGTTGCCCATAGGTAGTAGCCAGGCCGTCTTCATTCCCGACTTTGCGGTGATAGTCCAGGGCCGTGTGAAAGTCTTCAATAGCGGATTCGGACCGATGTAAATGCAATTCTTGCAGAGCCAGATTGCTATATAAAATACCCAAAGCCCGGTCGTGGCCTAAGGGGGTTAAATAATCTATCGCTTCCAAATAAAACGCGTGCGCCGTTTCCGGCTCACCCCTGTCGGCTTTGAGGCTTCCTAAGTTCACCAGGGTTTCCCCGATGGCATGCCCTTCTTGCAAGGTTCGTTGAATTTCCAGGACTTCTCGATAACAGGCCTCGGCTTGCTCATAGCGTTCTAACAAGGCGCTGACATTTCCCAGATTGCCCAAAGCATCTGACAAAGCCTTTGGAGATCCCAGTTGCCTTGCCTCGTCGGTAGCCTGTTCATAGCAATCATGCGCTTTTGACAGATTCCCACGATGGAAAAAAATTTCGCCGAGAAGAGAAGGGGAGCTGGCCATGTTGTTAAAGAAAATCCCTTGACAATAGTTCAGTTCTCAGACAAGAGCCGGTAAAACATCCACCCGACAACGACTCACTACGCTTGCTCCTGCCTGTAAGCCTATACCCAGAGCCACACCTTGGCAAGAATGCACCTTTTCTCTGACAAAGAGCAGAGGGAGACATCACCGGATCGAAGGGTAGCCACACTCTGGCGTGAAGAGTTCACCTTGATCATGGATTTCCCGGAGGTGAGCTTTGGAGAGAGGGGCAGTTGGACAATCAGCCTCAAAGGCGTCCCATCCACTTTAGTCTTTAGAGAGCCCACTCGGCCTAAAAACACAACAGCCGAGTCCAGACATCTGGACTCGGCTGTTGAGAGACACTCTTGAATGGAAAGGAATGGTCTTCCCTTTTCATTCATTCAAACCAACCGGCTTAGAGAGGGGAAAGCCGACAGGATTATACCTTGAGAAGGGTACAGTTACTTTTTAACCCCCAAGATCGCATCTTTAGCCGCTTTGGCTACGCGGAATTTCACTACTCGTTTGGCTGGGATTTTAATCGCAGCTCCAGTTTGGGGATTTCTGCCCATTCTGGCTTTTCGGTGCGCAAGTACCAACTTGCCAACCCCAGGAACCACAAACGCATTTTTGGCTTCTTTATAAGCCAAAGCAGCAAAATCATCAAGAATTTGCGTCGCAATTTTCTTGGTGACATCCGCTTTTTTAGCCAGGTGATCGGCAATCTGCGACTTTGTCATGGCCTTTCCCATACACATTTCCTCCTCATTTGAATTGTTTAGTAAGAGACACCATTTGTTGATTCTAAAATTCCAAGGAAGGATTGCCTTGTCTGTCATTTTGGAAGAAGGGTTTAACGCGGGAACACTTTTCCCCTCTGTCACAACGGCGCCAGAGTCTACTGAATGCCTCAAAAACTGTCAACAAAAAACAAGCCCAGTGCGGGGAATATTCTCTTGCCATAAGCTTCCCAATGATTCTTCTACCTTGCTGCCTCGGCTTTTGCCACGGTAAAGTAGCCAAAATACACATTTTACTTACTTTAGTCATTCGTGCAATTGGCACAACACACACGAGGCATTGATCATGGCAAAAGAATTACCTGTCCTCCCATCCCCCAAACAATCAGAAACTCCCGAAAAGGAAGTACTGACGTATTCACGGGTGTTTTGCACGCGGGAAGATAGCCCCCCCCTGAAGTTGCTTCTGGACTTTCTCAAATCCAAAAATCAGGTTCCGCTGATTCCCAAAATGGATCCGGCCGCCCTGGAAGATTGGGATTGGGTACATATATCCCTTGGGTATAGCCGGGAGAGGAAACCCATTCAGTTATTTTGCGTGCGCAACCGTGGTACCTATCAGGACGTGTTTGAAGGAGAAAAAACCTCTTTTTTCAATCGCATAACTGTCTTTGATGATGTCGAAGCTGAGATCGCCCGAGAATGTATTTCAACAGCCCGTTTCATTGCCACCACCCAAATGGTGAAAAAAGATATGACTGATGAGGGCTATGATTTTAACGGATGGATTCTGGAATTTTTTCAGGAAAACTGTAATGGCATTGTGCAAATTGACGGACAGGGGTTTTTTTCCCCGAAGGGCGATCTCATCGTGGATATGGAAGAAGTCGCTGAAACAGGCGATGATATTGCTCCTACACCAAAAACGGATACACAAACATTGGCCTAAGAATCATTATAGTTCAATGCTGTTCAGGAGAAGCGCTTGTTCCGAGGGCCAAGTCCACGCAGCCCGAAAATGTACGTTGCCTCATACCCGGAAGTCCATTGCGATAGGCCCATCCATCTTTCAACACCTCCACGAGAGCTCCGTTTTCAAAGCGTGACGGGTCATCCACCACATCTTCCCGGCACACCAAAATGTCAGCGCGTTTCCCCTCCACGAGTGTTCCCGTATCAGTTTGTCCAAGTTGATCTGCCGCCAACCCCGTCGCTCCGAACCATGCTGCCAGAGGCGGTATGCCCTCTGCGATCAACGCAACCAACTCCATGTAATTCCGGCCATGCATATCGGGTAATACCGGATCAGTTCCAGCCAACAGTTTGAGCCCGCTGGCCTGCGCGGATTTGACTGCCTGAGCATGGCTCTCTGCCACCTGTTGAACTTTGGCGCGAATGAAGGCATTGAATCCCTCTGACTGGGCCAATCTCTGCCCCACCCATGCAGTCGGAGTCACCACACACCCCTTCGCATACGCGAGTTCGGCCAGATCCTCATTCATAAATGAAATATGTTGGATATCTTTCACTCCAGCCTGAATGGCCAGCTTGATGCCATTCTGACTATGGGCATGGGCCGCCACATACATTCCACGCCCAGCCGCTTCATCACAAATCGCTTCCATCTCCTCAAGGGTAAAATCCCGATGCTCCAAATGGTCGGAAGGGGACACCACGCCCGGGCTGGCACAAATTTTCACAAGATCGCCCCCGCAGGCGGCAATCTCCCTTACCCGCTTTCGACATTCCCACGGCCCATCGACGATACTGGACGGACGACCGGGACCAGCTGGCCACAAACGGGAAAGCGCCCCACAGCAACGATCCGGCCCTCGAAAATCCGCATGTCCTCCGGTGGTGGAGAGCATACAAATGGCCAACTTGAGACGTGGACCCAACACCACCCCCTGGTCCACGAGTCG
>JBDSHB010000030.1:0-3554 GCA_039918695.1 Nitrospirales bacterium
GACTCACCCCGACAAAAATCAGCATCACACTCATGACCGCGTAATCCTGTGCCCTCAATTTCCCGGTAGAATAAAAATGCCGCGTCGCTGAGGGATGAAACCCTTTAGACTCCAGCGACATCGCCAGAAGATTTGTTTGACGAAGGGCATGCCCAATCAAGGGGATTACCAGGGGAACATATTTACGTATGCGTTGTAGAATTCCGCCGGTCGACACATCTAATCCGCGTGAGCGCTGCGATTGAACCACGCCCACGCCGGCCCCTAATAACATTCCCACCCACCGGAACGCGAGTGAGAAAACAAACGCTGCCCGTGAAGGAAGTCCTAATTGCTGAGAGGCCTGCGCAAGCTCTTCCACCGTCGTTGTCGAGAGTAACCAAATACCACCCCAGAGCATAATCAACAGTCGCAGGCCCATTCCTAAGCCAACCCTGACACCTTCCCAGGTCACTCCAAGCCTATGCAGGAGGGGAACAGGTGTCACACCTTCGACAAAGAAAGGCCAGAGAGCCACACTATAGACAAACAGGAGAACCGTCAGCACCCACATTTTCCTGACATTCGCCCCGGCCTGAGACATAGTTAACCCACCCATCACGCATCCAAATATTCCAAGCAAGTAGACCGGATCCGAAAAACACAGGGCTAATCCAAACACCCCAAGCACCGTCAGAACTTTGGTGCGTCCATCTAACCCATGCATCCACGACTTCCTGGATAGATACAAGGAAACATTCATCGGTATTTACCAGACCCTACAAATCTCACACATGCCAAACACGTTCTCCATTACCGGGTAAGTATCGGCAACCATGCTCATGGAAAACCTCGTCTCCAGGAGGCCTTCACTTCTTCCACCGTGAGCAAGGTCTGCCCCCATCGTTGGCTAAAGCGAGAAATAACCGGGATCTCTAATGATGCTGATTGGATCAACCCCGGATCCGCAAAAACTTCTCGAGGCGTTCCATCAGCAATAATCCTCCCGCTGTGCATTAACAGACAGCGCCGGGCATAGGCCGCAACAAGCCCCATCGAATGTGTGATCATCACAATCGTATGCCCCTGTTGGTTCAGTCGACGAATCATCGCCAGCATCCGGTCAGTTTCATTGGGATCAAGCCCTGTCGTGGGTTCATCAACAATTAACACAGCCGGTCTCGTAGCCAACACGGACGCCACTGCAATCCGCTGTCGCTCCCCTTTTCTTAAGGAAAACGGATCCAAGTCTCGACTTCCCTCAACGGGCAATCCCACAGCAGCCAGCGATTCTTGCACCCGATCGGCAATCTCATCCTTCGAACAACCCATATTCTTCGCGCTGAAGGCAACTTCTTCCCAGACGGTATCCGCAAAAATTTGATGATCAGGATTCTGAAAGACTAATCCCACGCGCCTGGCCAATTCATTCATCGATGTAGTGCGCGTATTCATGCCATCCACAACAACGGTGCCGTGTGTCGGCATTAAGAGGCCATTGAGTAATCGTGCAAGCGTACTTTTCCCGGATCCATTCTGACCCAGCAATGCCAGAAAGTCTCCTGGGCGGATGGTAAATGACACGTCATCCAAGACCGTCTGCTCTTCATACTGGAAAGAAACGTTGTCAACCTGAATCAGGGGCAAAGCCATGGTTTGTTCTCTCTCCGGCGGGGGACCCAACCGTAGTGTGTCATCAAGGACCACAGCCGGAGGAGACAGACGAAGATCCAGTAACTCCGTTTGGATCCAGGCTTCCTCGACGGAAATAGGCAAGTGTTCCACGCCCCATTCTTCAAAACATTCTGTCAGGACAAATGGCCGAAGACCACAATCTCTCATCAACTGAGGTTGTCGCAACAGGGTCTCAGGCTTTCCTTCCCAGACGATATGCTCCTGATCCAAAACCAGAACTCGATCCGCTTGCGCAAGATAGTCATCATTATGCTCGGTCATGAGCACAGTAATGCCCTCTTGTTGAAGATTCCGTAAAACTTCACGTAATTGTGCTCGGCCTGCCGGATCAAGATCTGAACCGGGTTCATCCAGGACCAACAGCGCCGGTTCTTGTACCAGCACAGAAGCCAACACCAGACGTTGTCTCTGGCCGCCGGACATCGTCATGGGATCACGGTGGGCACAATTGGCCAACCCCATTTGATTGAGGGCATGAACGACCCGCCGTCGGACCTCGTCCACAGAAAGTAGAGGGTCACGATATTCCAATGGGTGCAGCAATTCCCCCTCAACAGTCGTCGCCACAAGTTGCGTATCAAAATCTTGAAAGACAAGGCCGACTCGCCCAGCCTGTTTCCACACGGGATCATCCACGGTGCTGCGTCCCTTCACTCGCATCGTTCCGGAAAAAGTTCCAGGGATCATATGAGGGATGAGACCATTACAGGCATAGCATATCGTGGACTTCCCACTTCCACTCCTGCCTAACAGGACAACGAGTTCACCGGAAGCCAGAGAAAATGAAACATTCCGGAGAACAGGCGCTGAACCGGACGCATACTGGAATGTAAGGCCACGACAGTCCACAATTGCGTCGCGAAAATGGTCATTCGTCCCCTCGCTCCCCGAATCATGTGACCGCAGCGTTTTGGAAGGGTGAATATGAGAAGCACCTGATTCTCGAATATCTTCATACCGCAATCGCCACCGTTGCACTCTCGGATAGAGAAAACCCAATAATGGGGGACCGAGAAGCAAGCCCATCACCACATTATTAAAAAAAATCGCTGGAGCGAGGATAACAAAGGGTAACAACCCCAACCACTCCACTCCCCACGCAATCATTCCGGCACAGGCGGCTGAAGCGATCACACACACCACGCCATATTCCATCATCTGACGCCAAGATTTCCCCAAGGGCGGCTGGCCGGATGAAACCCACCCCAAATGCCCCCACAATACATACGGAAGATACCCTAAAATAAAATTTCCTAATAATCCAAAGAAACTTGCCGGCCCCAAGGTGCCGAAACAATCTCCGATGACATTGCCAATCCCTGCGCCCCAGGCCGCAGCGGGACCAAACAAGAGCGAGGCGACAATGGGAATGGCATTAGCTGGCCGTAATTCCACAAAACCAGGAACAATCGGAATGCCGGCTTTAAAGGGAATAAGAATAGCCGCATAAATTGCCGCAATCTGAGCCGTCAGAACAATCTGCCGGGTATCCCGCCAGACAGCAATCAGGTCGGCCCACCATCGTCGTGAATCACGAGCATCTTGAGGAAGAGACATGAATGTATGAAAATTTCTTAGGACGTGAGGTCATCAGATGGTTGATGAATAATGAAATATTTTGACTGTCGATCGGAAAATAGCTCCCGAAGAGCTATTTCAAAAGAATAAGGGAACGCCTGAATCAGGTTGACAGAAGGAGGGTAATACCCGGAAATTGAGACCGGTCAATGAACGACCTGCCTGTGCGCTGGCGCGGCGAAGCGCTTCAGCGCGTAGACGTGAAGCCGCTCCACCGAAGGCAGGGAACGCCCCTGGCGTCAGTTTTCATCCTTCCCATTCACGAACACCATACGGTGATCAACCTCCGCAGAAAGCGGACC
>JBDSHB010000031.1:0-5405 GCA_039918695.1 Nitrospirales bacterium
CGGATCTCCGCAGTTGTCTTCACGCCCTCGCCGCGCAGGACGTGGACGCCCCCGTGGAATTTCTGCTCGTGGAGACGCACGAGCGGGCCCGAACCCTTCCGGCTGATGTGCTCGCCGTGTTACCGGGGTTAAGGGTGATCGGCGTGCCCGAGCATGCGACCTACGAACAAAAGAACGCGGGCGCGCAAGCGGCGCAGGGGGACATCATCGCGCTCTTGGATGTCGACTGCATTCCGGTTGCCGGCTGGCTTCAGTCCCTGATCAACACCTTCCGGGCCCATCCCCACTACGTGGCGGTGAGCGGCCGCACCATGTATGAGGGGACCACCGCAAGCGAGCGCTGTCTCTCGGTCCTCTCCCGCGGCTTTCTCGATCCCGGCAAAGAAGGCCCCACCCGCTTCATTTCCAATAACAACTCGGGGTTTCTCCGACAGGTGTACGAACGGTTTCCCCTCCCTGAGGGGGAAGGCCCCTACGCCGCGCAGCTCCAATCGGCGGCCATCAGGCGGGATGGCGGCCGCTTTCTCTTTCAGCCGGCCATGACCGTGATCCACGACTTCGAGGGCTGGACCATGGAGCGCGATATCCGTTGCCACATCGGCTGGGCCACGATCCGTATCCGTCAGATTGATCCCGGGTTGCGATTCAGCTGGCTCCTCCGGCTCGGACTGGCTTCCATTCCGTTATTTTATCTTGGCAGAGTGCTGGAGAGCTTGGGGACGTGTGTACGAGTCGGCCACCAATACGGGCTGCGGCTGACGGACTATCCCGTCGCACTGGGACTGACCTTTTGGGTCCATGGCCTCGAAATCAAAGGCATGCTGTTGGCCTTCCGGCACCAGCGCGTTGACCACACGAAATATCGCTGACCACTATGTCCACGCTTTTCATGGCGTCGCTGGTTGACCCGGCCTCGCACCCGGGGGGGGCCGGGACCTACACGCGCGGCCTTCTGGCCGCGCTGGAGAGGAGGCACGTGATCAAGGTGGTCGCACCGCTTCACCCGCCTCCGGGCCCCTGGTATCGGTCGCGCCAGATCGTGGCGTTGGCCCGGTCGTGCCTTTCAGCACTTCCCGCCTTGCCCTTGTTTACCCAGCAGCCCGAGTTTTTGCGGCGAATCCGCGAAACCGCCCGCTCCCAGCATTTCGAGGCGGCGGTGATCAATGGCGGGGACATGTTGTGGGCGGTCAACGAGCTCCCGCCAGCAATGCCCACCGTGCTCATCGCGCATAATCTGGAGCACCGGGTGCTGACGCAGAAACTGGCCAATTACCCCTTCCTGTCCCATGTCCTCAAGCGAGAAATTCGCAAGCAACGGCAGTATGAGATTGAGGGGTTCCGTCGCACCAGAGGGGTGATATTTCTTTCGTCCACCGAAATGGCCTGGGGGTGCGACCAGGTCCCAGGATTGCGAGCGCTTCATGTTCCGCCCTTGTTTACCCATCCGCCCGTCACGCGTACGCCGCAGCACCACGGCCCATTACGGCTTGGGTTCCTTGCCGATTTCGCCTGGTGGCCCAATCGCCAAAGTTGGAAATGGCTCATGGATCAGATTCTTCCCAACGTGCGCCGCCCAATCACCGTTCACGTCTTCGGGCGACAGAGTGACCAGATCCCTACTCGTGGCCACGTGATCGCCCATGGCTTTGTTCAAGATCTTCAAGAGGTATGGGACCAGGTCGATATCATGCTGTGCCCCATTCGCGAAGGGGCCGGTGTGAACATCAAGCTGGCGGAGAGTCTGTACAATCGCCTGCCGGTTCTCGCGACCACCATGGCCGTCCGCGGCCTCGAATGCGTATCCGGACCTGGCCTGATGATTATCGATAGTGCGGAGGAGTGGGTGAGCTTCTTGAATTCGTCCGAAGCTGAACGACTGGCCGCCCAAGTGCCATCGGAGGCATTAAGCCGACAATTTTCTCCCGACTGCCATAGAGAGAAGCTGGAAAATTTCCTCACGGAGGTAATCCGAAAGAACCCGAGATGAACAACCTATCAAATTGGTGGCAGGACACATCTCTCTCGGCCTATTGTGAATCTTTTCGAATGTGCCCGCGAAATCAGCGGAAAACAACAATCAAATCACTCAAACCACTCAGACAGGTCTTCTCCCTTAAGATTACAATCTTACCGTTAAAGTAGGTTTGCCGATCCCTTTGCCCCCTGCTGAATCCATGCCAGCTAAAAACAACAATACGTCCGAAAGGTTGAAGGGCAACAAGTGGCGTGCTCTGCCACTGAACTTATTTAATTCCCCTACAAGGGATTTGGTCCACTATCCCTCGATTACCCTTGGAATTCGAACTCACAATTTCGTCTGTTGTTCGATAGCTACCGTTCTTCGTCTTAAAAACGAACGGGCGAGTACAATTTCGTCGTGACTGAATTCTCGCAAGACGAGATACGCCAGAATAATCACCACTCCGATACACCCGATTTTAATCACGAGCAAAAGGCCGGCGGTTGGCCATATGATGGCCAACATATAGGCCAATACGCTGATGACAGCGCTGCGCAAAAACGTCCCAATTGGTGGGAATATCGCCCAGAGGCGGTAGATCGCAAATAGGGAAGCCAATGCACCAATTCCCTGACACAGAGCTGTCACCATGGCAGCGCCAAGGGCACCGAATCTGGGAATCATCACCAAGTTTCCGATCACCACCAGAAAAACCAGCGGAATGCTTAAATATAAGGTGAATAGGGGAGCACCGGAAGCTGTCACAATGACCACGGCCACTGAGACCATCACAAACGCGATGGCTCCAATAAACAACACCCCAAGGATTGGGCCAGCAGGCTCGAAAGACTGACCAAACACCCATGTGACAATCTCAGGAGCAGCGCCCGCAATGAGTGCTCCAAACGGAAATAAACCCACCACCAGTCTCATTGCACCCAATCCCATGCTTTTAGCCTGATCAGTTTTTCCCTCAAAAAGTAGACGACTCACTGTCGAGAGCAATAATGGAGAAAGCGAACTCCCGAATAGACCAGGAATGATCGACAAATTCTGTGCCGCACCATAAATTCCTGCCTCCTCCAGTGTTCCGCCAAGAATTTTCAGCATAACCAATCCCATGCTGGAAAAAATAAGGAACAATATGGATGAGACACACAGAAGGATACCGAAGTCATAAAATGGGCGAGTGGGAATGGCAATCTTCCCAAATAAGGGAGGCCTGACATATCGACGGCTGACAGCTAGTTCGACAAGGGCCGCCCCAAGGCTTCCAAGTATGGCGCCAGGAACAGACAGGCCCATTTCAATCAAGAACAAAATCAACAGCAACCTGGCAATCCAACGGTAAGCATTCGTCACGGCTTTTTGCCGAAAACTACCAATTCCCACGAGGATGCTTTGATGCGCTTGAGCTAAGCTACTGATGGGAATGTGGAGGGCATAGAGGGCGAGATACGGCGCGAGCAGCGGTTCGTCGAGCAGCCAGGCAATAGGAAACGACAGCAGTCCTAGTACCAGACCTCCGCCAACCCCTGCAACGAATTGCAACCGGACGACGGTGGTACCAACTGGAAGCCAGTCTTTTGCTTCCCCAATAAACTTAATGGCTGGACGAGCAAAATATGAGTTAATCCCGAGTTCCACCCATCCAAACAACGTTGCGGAGAGCACCAATAAGCCATAGCCATCCGTTCCCAGTCGTCGGGTAAGGAACGCTGCGGTAATGAGTCCGGTAAGGGGAAACAGGAGCCCCGCGAGAAAGACCCGGACCGTCCCATCAACAAGATGACGGCCTGGTTGGGAAGACATGGGACTCACTGGGGAAACTCTGGTTGATGTTCCACATAGACGGGTAATGCTTCCCCAATTCGCCGATGAACCAGAGGAGCAGGATGCCGGCCAAACCGGCTTGCCATATATTCTTTCATGGTAAATTCTTTACTTAAGTATGACAAATCAAGGTGCCTGATCATGTCTTGTGTCAGTCTGTCAGTAAGAGGACCCCAGGCATTTTCTTCCAGTCGTGGAAGGAGCACGATCAGGTAGGGAAGTCCGGATTGATCCGCTGTCT
This sequence comes from Nitrospirales bacterium, assembly GCA_039918695.1. Lineage (GTDB taxonomy): Bacteria > Nitrospirota > Nitrospiria > Nitrospirales > UBA8639 > Nitrospira_E. The sequence goes on from JBDSHB010000031.1 coordinate 4,035, forward strand.
CCTTGAACTGTCGAATGTACCGATAGGAGTCGGGAATCTCCCCGTGTGAAAGCAGTGGGTCAATGTATTGAGGAGGGGAACTCCAGCGTGAGCCGATATCCCTTAGCACATACAGAAGGCGAACTCCCCTCAAAACCTCTCCGACCGGAGAATCAAGAAGCACACCGACATTTTGACCAGCCAGATACCCAGCTGAATCAATAATGGGGGTCCGGTCGAGATCAAAATCTGGTGGAATGATAGCCATGACAACCAGATCCGGCTGAATAGCCAGCATCCGGTGTTGAAGCATGGCGGCCATCTCTTTGACGCTATGGGCCGACACACCGAAATTAAACACGTTCACGGTCAAGAGGTTTTGTTGCTGATTAAGAATATGTTCCAGAACTTCTGTGAATGTTTCTTCAGTATTGGGGATGCCCTCCCCAAACGTAACGGAATCCCCGGCAATGGCAATGCGATATTCTTGAGGTTGTTTGGTGCCATAGACCATCCCGGAGGTTGTTGCACGCAGACCTAAACTATCCGTATTGATGTCAGCAAGTCCGCGAGCACGCGCGTGTAGGAGATTGGGCTTATGAATATAGGGAATGTCTTCGCTGGGTTCAAATGACGTATAGATCGGATCATGAATATGATGCTCCGAATACCCCCAGACCCTGACCCCAATTTCCAGAAGGGGCAAGGTCACGAGGAGGAGGTACCCGGCATACATAAGGGCCCTTTTCAATCTTTTTGGCATCGATGCTTCTTTCCTAACTAAACCAACCGTTGCGATCTGTAGACCTGGTCATTCTGTATTTTTGCGTTGTCCTTTAATCCTGCCAATCACATTATTTCTGGTATGGGGAATAAGTGTATCTTGGCTTTCATACCTTGTCAGGGGACAGGCCTGGATTGAACGCACGTGTGCCTGAAAATAGAGTGACAATCCGAGCCCGCGCTTGATGAGGCATGAGCCAGATTCCCCAAAACAATATGATATCCAGTACAGAGGGTTTTCCATACCGGTAGGCATCGCGGAGAAGCAACAACGACTCCTTTCGATTTCCTTCCTTCACGGCATTTGCACTCAGCCAGGTCGTGAGGAACGACGCGTAGGCTCTCTTGGTAACCAGATCCTTATTCTGGTTAATCCAGTCAAGGAAAAAACGCCAATTCGTCTTGCTACTGACCGTGCGACGATTATCATCCCTGTGCCAAATGACTAGTGGGGAAGATTCGGGGACAAATTGCACACCAACATCATGTCGCCTGGTGGCCCGGAGAACCCAATCAATATCGTCATGTCTCTGAGCGTCCTTTCTAAAGGGGACAATCTTCAAAAGAGCACTTGCCGTAAATATGGTGGAAGTTTGTAAACTCCCCTCT
>JBDSHB010000032.1:0-9207 GCA_039918695.1 Nitrospirales bacterium
TTGCGCTTCCTGCGCTCTTGGCATTCGTGCTTCCATGCACGTCACCTCCTGCGACACTTGTACCTCCGTGTCCATCGCCTTCGTTCTGCCGCAACTTGCTGATGAGGTGTAAGAGGAATAGGAGCGAGCCGTCGGAGACGCGGGGTAAACCCGGGCCAAAGCGTCCATCGAATCCTTTGAGGGTCTGTTCGTCTTTGATGTCTTGTTCAATTTTTTTCCAATCGACGCCAAAGGGGGGATTGGAGAGCATGTAATCAAATTTATGGGCGTAGAGCTGATCCTTGGAGAGGGTGTTGCCGAGTTTGATATTGGTGACGTCCTGGCCTTTGATGAGCATGTCGGCTTTACAGATGGCGTAGCTTTCGGGGTTGAGCTCCTGGCCGAAGGCGCGCATGACCGCTTGCGGATTGAGCTCATGCACGTATTCCATGCCCGCTGAGAGGAAGCCGCCGGTTCCTGCGGTGGGGTCGTAAATGGTGCGGATGATGCCGGGTTTGGTGAGGGCGTCATCATCTTCCATGAATACGAGTGCGGTGGTGAGCCGCACGATGTCACGGGGAGTGAAATGTTCCCCCGCGGTTTCATTGGAACTTTCTGCAAAGCGGCGGATGAGTTCTTCGAACACCAGGCCCATGTCGTGGTTGGAGATGGCTTTTGGGCTTAAGTCGGTTAATCGGACTTTTTGCACGATTTTGTAGAGCAGGTTGGCGTCGTTGAGCTGGCCGATGAATTCGATGAAGTTGAAGTATTCAAAGATCTCGCGGGCATCTTTGGAGAAGCCTTGAATATAATTTTCCAGGTTGGCTTTGATACCGGTCTCGCCGAGTGTAGAGAGATCCATTTTGGATGTATTGAAGAATGAGAGGCCGTCAGTGGCGCGCAGGAGGAGTTTTTCCTGCGCCTCTTCGGGTAAGTTCATTTTTTTGACTTTTGTCTGTTCGGCTAAGACGGCGTCTTTGCTGTCCTGCAGCACGCATTCCAACCGGCGCAATAAGGTAAACGGCATGATGATGCGCCCGTATTGGCTTTGCTTGAAGTCGCCACGCAGTAAGTCCGCTAGCGACCAGATATAGGCGGCCAGGTTGTTGGGCGTTTGGCCCGTGTTTTGGCTCATGTATGTCTTTCCATCTTGAAATTGTGTGCCTTTACGGTTCTGATTGTGGGAATGGTGAAAAAAGCCGCCAGCGGCGTTCTCGCCATTTTGCTGTGCTCACGTACTAAGGGTACGCTCCGCGCACCAAAAGAGCTGCGGCCTTTCCTTCGAGAAGCCTCAGGACAGGACAGGACGGACTTTTTTGACCATTCCCGATCGTTGCTGATATCAATTTCGATTTGGGCATTTATGTGTTTTGTGAGGGAAACATTCAACCGGCTTATTGTGGGGATTCCTTCTTCTGAATGGAACCTTCCTGGATATGAGAAGAGATAGTATCTTTTTTTCGAAAATTAGGAAATAGGATTTTTGAAAAGGTGGGGGTGGTCTTTGAGGAGTTGGGCTTTGAGTTCTGGGTCGAGTTGGGTTTCATACAGAGACTTGGCTTTGGCGAGAAGATCTATGGAGACGTTGGTCACGCCAAGAAGGTTGGCTTCTTGGATAATCGCTCCGGTGAGGGATGTATCCTGAAGGGATGCGCCTTGAAGATTGGCGCGAATCAATTTGGCTTCACGCAAGTCGGTGAGGTGCAATTTCGTTTTGAAAAGATTGGCGCCGGTGAGATTGGCCCATGGAAGTGAGGCACGTGTGAGGTTGGCCCCTTCCAGATTGGCCCCTTCTAAATTGCAGGCAATTAATCCAGTGCCGGAAAGGTCGACTCTAACCATGGTCGAATGGGAAAGATTCGCTTTTATGAAGTTGGCTTCCAGAATATCGGCTTCGGTGAGGTTGGCGCCGGAGAGATTGGCTTCTGTTAAATTTGCATGAAACAGATAGGCGTCTGAGAGGTCGGCACCTTCCAGATTGGCCTGGCTTAAATCAAGCCCGGTAAAGTCATACCCGGAAAGTTCGGCTCCGCTCAGATCGGGTTGAATGGTCTGGCTTGTCCGTCGAAATTTGTTCCATTCCCCGACCCCTCCCTTGATGAGGCGTTCAACATGCTCAGGATTGGCCATGGGGAAAGTGCCGGGATTGAATTACGAACTGTGTCGCCTGGCTGAATGTGGGAATTTTTGGTTGTTTACCGTTTTTTGAGGTATTTGAGGAACTCCGAATCCGGGGAGAGCACCAAGGTGGTATTGTTCGCAAATGTCTTCTTGTAGGCTTCCATGGTTCTGATGAATTCAAAAAACTCAGGGCCTTGTTCATAGGCGGTCGCATAGATTTTGTAGGCTTTGGCCTCACCGTCTCCACGCAGTTCCTGTGCGGTTTTATAGGCCTCGGCCAGAATAATTTGCTTGTCTTTCTCGGCTTCGGAGCGAATCTTTTGGGCTTCTTCTTCTCCCTCTGCTCGATATTGCTTGGCCTGGCGTTCCCGTTCGGCTTGCATCCGTTGGAAAATCGCTTTTTCATTTTGCTCAGGCAGGTCCGCCCGCTTAATGCGTACATCCAGGACCTCAAGCCCGTAGGCCGAGGCTTTTTCGTTGGATCGATCTGATACGACCTTCATGATCAACGCACGGTTTGCGGCCACGATTTCACCCAGTTCATGGCGGCCCAACTCAACCCGCAATTCCGAATAAATAATATCGTCCAGGCGCTGGAGGGCCCCTCGTTGGGTCTGAAAGGCCTGATACACTTTTAAGGGATCCACAATGCGCCATTTGGCGAAGTTGTCGATCACCAGAGATTTCTTATCGCTGGTAATGACATCCCGAGCGGGAGCGTCATAGTCCAGATAGCGTTTATCAAAGAAGGTGACTTGATGGTAAAATGGAATTTTAAATTTCAGCCCTGGTTCCGTGATGGTTTGGACAGGTTTTCCCAATGCGACCACGATAGCCGTTTCGGTTAAGTCGACCACAAAAAATGGGGAAAGCCCTAATACCAGGAGCAGTCCAAAAACTAATATGACACCCATGAGGAGATTTTGTTTCATCGGGAGTCCCCTCCTTGCGTGGTTGTTTCTCCGCGCGAGCGGGATTGGCGATCTAACGGAAGAAAGGGCAGGACATTGCCGATCGCCTTAGAATCTAGAATAATTTTTTCCGTGTTAGCCATGACTTCTTCCATCGTTTCAATGTATACCCGTTTACTGATGACATCCTTGGCGAGTTTGTATTCTTTTAGAGTCTGGAGAAAGTAATTGGCTTCTCCCTCCGCCCGCGCAATTCGTGACTGTGCATGGCCTTTGGCCTGGTTGATGCCTTGAGCCGCTTCCCCTTTTGCTCTGGGAATTAAATCGTTTCGGTAGCCGTGAGACTGGTTAATGAGCTTTTCACGGTCTTCCTTGGCGCTGGCGACATCTTTGAAGGCTGCGGCGACGGCTTCCGGAGGATTGACATCCTGAAGCTGTATGGTGGCCACTTGCACGCCGGCCAGGTACTGATCGAGGACGCCTTGAAGCAGGTCCTGAGCTTCCTGTTGAATCTGGGCTTTGCCGATCGTTAATGCTTCATCAATCTTACTTTTGCCGATGACTTCCCGCATGGACGCTTCAGCGGCGTTGTGAATGGTGGACTCGACATCGGAGACTTTATATAAGTAATTTTTAGCTTCTTTGATTTTATATTGGACGATGAACTCGAGAGACAGAATATTCATGTCACCGGTCAACATGAGGGCTTCTTTGGGAACGAATTGGGTGCGTCCGCGGTCGGTGCGGAATCCCACCTCCACTCGATGGAGTTTTTCAATTTTTGGGGTGTCGACTGTTTCTACAAATGGAATTTTAAAATGTGGTCCGGATTCAACCTCGCGAACAATATCGCCGAACCGTTTCACCAGACCCTGCTCGTCGGGGGCCACAATAAACACCGATTGCCACAGAGCCAGGACTGCCAGGACAATATAGATAATGGATTTGAATCCCCGTCCGGGTACGAGTCGAGTGAGTTGGTCCTGTGCTTTCCGAAGCGCTTCATCGAGGGGGTCTTGACCACTTCCTCCCCACGGATCTTTAGGTTCCCATGCCATACGTTAGTCCTATAATTTGAGTTACAAGCGGGATGAGCGAGGTGATTACTGTCGTTACGTGAATCAAGGTAACAGAAATATTTGAGTGGGGCAATAAAAGATCAATGAATCCTATTCCACACAGGCAGGGAGTGCAGTGCGGCAACTCTCTCTCTGTTATGGAATCGTTATATTGGCTATTTTATTAAGTGTGCTTAGGCAGGTATTTGGCCGTGGGCCCAGCAGCAGGAAAAATTCTTTTTCCTATGGGAAACGAAAATATAGGAAAAATCTATGGCCTAATCTTTTCCATGAGATTTGGAGAGAATGGAGGCTGGGTTGAAAGATAATAGACCTCCATCCCGTAGTCGGTTTGGGGGAGTTTCCTACGGGCTTATAAATAGGTGATGTTGATTCAATAGCCGCAGAGGGCTTGGGGATATGGCAACGATGAAATAAGTTTTGTTTTTTGGGAGGGATGTTTATGACGACATGGAGACAACTATTAGTTGCCTGTTTGATGCTTGTAAGTGTTTTGGGGGTAAGCCGAGCTTTTTCAGGCCCTGTCGTTCCTAACCTGGATAATCCTCTCCCTGGTCGTGACCAAGGGATTAGAGTTGACGGAGTTCAGGGAGGAATGTTTGTGGTAGATACGGCGTCAGCTAAGGTGAAGTTTTGTGGTATCACTCCTGTCGGATGTACTCTCTGGAATATTTGAGTAAGGCAGAGAAAATGTTATTTGGAAAGTTAGGAGAGGGGTGTTTTGATTGACCGACCGCGCAGACAATGAAATCCACATTTCAAGCTAGGACATCCTCCCAATTACCCCATCGGCACCTGATGCTGCATAAGCCTTACGGTGTCCTGTCAAAATTTACCGATTCTGAAGGACGTCCGACGTTAGCCGACTATGTGGATGAGTCACGGGTGTATCCGGCCGGACGATTGGATATGGATAGTGAAGGCCTGCTTCTGCTGACTTCCGATGGAGATCTGGCTCATCGTTTGACCTCGCCATTTCAGAAAGTTTCCAAAACCTATTTGGTGCAAGTGGAACGTATTCCAGATGAATCAGCTCTCGTGGAGCTTCGGGAAGGCGTCATGGTCAAGGGTAAACGGACCCGGCCGGCTACAGTTCAGCTTCTTCACGGTGAGCCGGCCGTCTATCCTCGTCCCGTCCCCATTCGTTTTCGCAAATCCGTTCCCACGGTATGGTTGCGTATGCAAATTCAAGAAGGCATGAACAGACAGATTCGTCATATGACCGCCCAGGTAGGACACCCGTGTCTCAGAATCATTCGTGTGGCCATCGGGCCGATTCGGTTGGGCTCTCTTCCGCTGGGACAATGGAGGGAGCTTCGAGCAGGAGAATTGCGCGGGTTGTCATAGACCGTTCTGTGTCGGAGGTATGGACCGAGAAAAGCCATTCGGATGAAATAATCGGCAGGGGCCTGAAGCATCCCTCATTTTGACCTTGGTCATGGTGTTGATAAAAAAATGGTTATTAGGGTTTTTACCTTGAACATTGTTACGCAGACAGGTAAAATTCACCGCTCGTCATCAATGAACATGCGTTGATGGCCGACGGAACGGCGACATGACACATTTTTAAATCAGGCCGATGTCATGATCGTGTCTGGTCGGTCTAGGGCAGCCCCTCGCACGCTGTTTTGTCTCCCAGCTAGAACGACATAAGGAAGCTGATTCGAGAATGAATCATTTCTCTGTGACCAAATGGACGGTCGGGTTTTAGGTTGTGACGAATGGTCTTAGCCCATAGCCGGAATACACCGGTCCCATTCTATCGTTTCCGTTGAGATGGTGCTAACAATTCACTTCTGGTCACTTACATAAGAATGGAGATATTCCCACCATGTCGGTAACAATTATTCTGGCCCTGTCCGTTCTCGGATTAGCTATTGCGTATTACTATTCAACCTCGGTCATGAAGATCCCCATTGATATGGGTGTCGAAGATCCGGAAACCCGGAAGCGTCTGGCGAAAATCCATTCGGCTATTGCCAACGGGGCCATGGCATTCCTGAAGCAGGAATACAGAATTATGGCCATTTTCATGGTGGTCTTTGCGGCAATCATTGCGGTGCTCATTGATGACCATCATACGGACTATGTGAATGAAGGGCTGTATACCGCTATTGCATTTATCTTTGGCGCCATCATTTCGATTGCCTCCGGTTTTATCGGGATGAAGATTGCGACACAAGGCAATGTGCGGACGACGGTTTCTGCCAATCAATCTCTCTCCACCGCATTTAATGTCGCGCTGCATTCCGGAGCTGTGATGGGCTTTGCGTTGGTCAGCTTGGCGGCCTTAGGACTGTTAACTATCTATCTTGGACTCAAAAGTATCATGCCGGCTCAACTCCCGACGCATATTCTGATGGAAGTGATTGCCGGCTTCGGCCTCGGGGGTTCGTCTATCGCGTTATTTGCTCGGGTGGGTGGAGGAATTTTCACAAAAGCCGCCGACGTCGGGGCCGATTTGGTGGGGAAAGTTGAAGCGGGGATTCCGGAAGATGATCCGCGTAATCCTGCGGTGATTGCCGATAACGTGGGCGATAACGTGGGTGATGTGGCCGGAATGGGGGCTGACTTATTTGGTTCCTGTGCGGAAAGCACCTGCGCCGCCATGGTGATTAGTGCGGTCGCCTTTTCAGGAATGGTTGATGCGTTGTTGTATCCAATCCTTATTTCTGCCATCGGCATCCCGGTGAGCTTTCTCACTCTGATGATGGTCAAGGTCACTTCCGAGGACCAGGTTGGCCCGGCGCTGAAAAAGATGCTGATCGTCTCCAGTGCGCTGATGGCGGTGGTGATGTTTTTTGTCACCAAGGCCATGCTCCCGGATACGTTTGAAATTAATGGGCAGGCGTATACCGATCTTGGTGTGTATTTTTGTTTCCTGACAGGCCTTATTGCCGGGCTTGCCGTGGGATTGATGACTGAGTACTACACTTCCCATGACTATGGGCCTGTGCGGGAAGTGGCGAAATCATGTGAAACGGGTGCAGCGACGAATATCATTTTTGGACTGGCTCTCGGCTATCAGAGTGCCGTGGGCCCTTATCTCGCCATTGGCCTCGCCATCTATATCCCATGGATATTAGCCGGCATGTACGGGGTGGCCATTGCCTCACTTGGTATGTTGGGAACACTTGTGATTGCACTCACGATCGATGCCTATGGACCGGTTTCTGATAATGCCGGGGGTATTGCTGAAATGGCCGGTATGCCGGAACATGTCCGTAAACGGACGGATGTGTTGGATGCTGCCGGGAATACGACTGCCGCCATTGGGAAGGGCTTTGCCATCGGTGCGGCTATCCTGACGTCATTGGCCCTGTTCGCGGCGTTCCTCACCAGGGCGGACTTACTGCTCAAGGAACAACATGGCCAGGATTATGATCTGTTAGGCAGTATTAATTTGCTGGATCCCCTCGTGTTTACCGGGTTGTTTATCGGGGCTGTGTTGCCCGCCTATTTTTCCGCCATGACGATGAAATCGGTGGGGTCGGCTGCTTATAAGATGATTGAAGAAGTCCGACGTCAGTTCCGCACAATTCCCGGCCTCATGGAAGGGAAAGCCGAGGCGGATTATGAACAATGTGTCGCCATTTCAACTCAAGCGGCTCTAAAAGAAATGATTGCACCGGGCATTCTGATTATGGGAACGCCCCTGATCACTGGATTCCTGTTTGGCATTCAAGCTGTGGCCGGGGTGCTTGCCGGGTCCCTTGTCGCCGGTGGCGTCATCGCCATCTCCTCATCGAATAGTGGTGGCGCTTGGGATAATGCGAAGAAATTTATTGAGGCAGGAAATCTTGGTGGGAAGGGTACAGACACCCATAAGGCCGCAGTGGTTGGTGATACCGTTGGTGATCCCCTAAAAGATACCTCAGGGCCGTCGTTAAATATCCTGATCAAACTTTCAGCTATTTTATCGCTGGTGTTTGTGCCATTTTTCGTCCAGTACGGGGGGCTATTGATAAAGTAATTTCCACGGACCATAGGCGCCCAACAAGGCCGGAGCTTCCTTCTGTTTTGTTGGGCTGAATTCCCTGATCCTTGTGATAATGGGTGTTATAGACGGTGTCTTCATTGTAAGTTATATAGCGAGGCTGGTTTTAGCTTTATATGGTGTGTTCATCTTTATCATGATGTTCTGTTTTTCATTATTCCATTCCTTGTGTAATTTTCATCTCTCTCTTTATCCCCTTTTTTTTTCCTTTGCGGTGGATGGCCAAGCTGGTCATTTCATCGGGCATTCCCCTAATTTTTTTCGGCCTTATTACAACAAAAATTGATGTTCTGAAATTTTCACGGGCGGAATCGCCAGTTTGGTGAAATGAGAATAGCCATGAGGCGCTTGGGTTTTTCTCATCCATGGTTGTTCCGGTTCTTTCAGATTTGAGGGAAAACGCATTCAGGGGGAGGCGGTGATCTCTCTCCATTGGCATGTGTCCTGCCTGGTTCTGGTAGCCAGGTTTCCTCACTGACTGAGATGGCTGGTTGAAAAAGGAGTACTTCGTATGGAATCACCCAACCAACTAGATGATTTTTCATTTCAGAGAAAGAGAAGGTCTGAGGCCGTTTCCTCCGCGGATGTGGATCTGTTGTTGCGGGTGATCTCCCACGATCTTTCTGCTCCAATGGCAACTATTCAGGATACTTGTCAAAAACTCACCATGGTGTGCAGTCCGCTGAATGAATCGTTTGAGGAGGAGGCCCTATTCGGTAATGCACGAGGACCACTCGGTCCTCTGGTCACAAAAGATATACCCGAGGCCGTACGGCGTATTCGAGGTGAGGTGGATCATATGCGTTGCCTTACGTCAGGACTTCTCCAGTTTATCCGGCTTGGGCAGATTGGCCTTCAGTGGGAGGGCCTGGACATGAACCAGCTTGTGATGGGAGTCGTGACTTCTATGGAGAGGAAGCTTAAGAGCAAGGAAGTCGTGGTTCGTATTGAGGACCTTCCAGATTGTATGGGTGATGAGGTGTTGGTGAATCAAGTTTTTGCGAATCTGCTTGATAATGCCCAGAAATATCTCGATCCTGCATGTCCGGGAGAAATTATTATCTCCGGTAACACGATGCATGGATGGTCGGTCTATTCTGTTGGAGATAACGGGATTGGG
>JBDSHB010000033.1:0-7581 GCA_039918695.1 Nitrospirales bacterium
AATCCGGCGACGACACACAGTCCACAGCCCAGCAAAGCGGTAATGGGCAGAGGAATAGGCTCCGTAATCCACATCACCACTACCCAAGTCAAAATTGTTGCCAGGATTCTCGCGGGGTCGGGCAGGGATTCGGGAAGCAGCGCAAACATCAATCCGGCAAGTAGCGGGGCGGCAAAAAGACCAAATTGATGCGCCGGAATGGCGGTATGGGGACCTGGACCGGATTGGCTCATGCAGCTCTTGGAATGGACGCGCTCAGGCTTAGGTAATCCGGTAGGCCTGAGACCACGACCGCATATCCTGTTTTCCCTATTTGCCGAAGTGGTTTGTCGGGTAACCTCTCTAGGATTTGGCGTATGCAGCAGGTATCATACAGAAAACGGCATATGTGAGATAGGGACCCCATGAAAGGATTCAACGCTTTATCATTATGCAATCAAAAATTCATACCTTGGATAGTCTCTTACAACGAATTACCGTTCATCAGCAGGCGGGAGAATCCATTGTCTTTACGAACGGGTGTTTTGACTTGCTTCATATCGGACATACGCGATATCTGGCAGAAGCCAGGGAGTTGGGAGATCGATTAGTGGTCGGAGTCAATAGCGACGGTTCAGTTCGTCAACTGGGTAAGGGGACGAATCGACCTATCCAAAGCGATGCGCAGCGGGCAGAGGTCATTGCCGCATTAGGTTGCGTAGATTACGTGATACTGTTTGACGAGCCCGATCCCTTGAATCTCATCAAAGCGATCCAACCCAATGTCCTCGTGAAAGGGGGAGATTGGACCTCGGAACGAATTGTCGGAAAAGATTTCATTGAGGAGCGGGGAGGATTTGTGCGAACGCTTCCACTTGTCTCCGATGTTTCTACCACCGCGATTATTGAACGAATTCTCACCACGCAGGGAATAAACCCATCCTCCTAGTCAGCACGCCGAGAAACATTTTCGTGGTGTATTTCAGATCATGAACATCCCTTTCGTCTTCCATCATTTTGCAAACCAGCTGCGCACGGTTGTTCCAGCGATTCCGGAACGTACGCCCCCGCCCTGTTTACTCAGCACACAACAGGCCTGCCTCGCCCTGGCCATGACCTTGTTCACCCTTCCGGAGAAAAAGACGACCGGCGCTGAGGGCCAAACGCACCTCATCATCACGCCCACACAAGAACAAGCCGAAGAATTATATGAAGACTTGGAATTTTTCTTCTCGTTCATCAGGCGAGATCACGAGACACTGGCTTTGTTCCCTCCATGGGCCACCATTCCCTATAATCCTGCACTGCCGGCCCACAGCGTCATCTGCCAGCGCGTTCGATCTCTCCACCGGTTGTCTCGGGGTGAAAGCACCGTGATGGTGAGCTCGCTGCCCGCCATATTGCATAAACTGCTTCCGCCAGAGGTCTTCGCTCAAGCATGTTTTTCTCTCAAGGTAGGCAAGGCGTGCGAGCGTGAGGTGCTTCTTCGTTCCTTAATCCGGTTAGGGTATGAACGTGGATCGTTGGCTGAAGTCCCCGGCGAGTTCAGCGTACGTGGCGGTATCGTGGATATATTCTCCACAGCTCAGGACCATCCCGTCCGTATTGAATTTCTTGGGGATACCGTCGAATCCATTCGGACCTTTGATCCCTCGACCCAAGAATCCATCACCCATCTCAAGGAAACCTGGGTCTTACCCACACGGGAGTTTATACCTCCCGATTCCGGACAACCGGATACTTCTGTCGAACCCATCCAGGCAAGCATTGAATGGGATCTTCCCCGGTATTACCCCAAATTAGTCACACTGTTTGATTACATTCACACGCCCGTCACCGTCTCTTTCTACCGCCCGGTCGACCTGGATGCTGCGGCTGCGCAATTTTGGAATGCGTTGTTAGAAACATGGGAACAGCTCCAGCCCGGTCCGGGGGGCGCCTCCGCCCACGCTGACCCCGATCAACTCTATGAGATGTGGGAGACCATTAAAACCTATACCAGCATGTGCCCGACGGTATGGTGGGATAGCGTGGCTCCTGATACCAGCACCATGCCCTGTATGCCTGTTTCCTTACTGGCTCAGTCTCCCGGCAGTGTCGGGGTAGGCATTCGCGGTCTCCCATTCAAGGAAACCCTTTCCAAGCTGGACCAATTGAGGGCGGACTCCGAGATCTTTTTTGTGGCTCGCAGTCCGGGACAGGTGGAACGCCTGTTGTCCTTATTGCATGACCACGGCTTCCCGGCCAACAAGTGGGAACACCCCTTCCCTCAACCAGCCACAGATGCCCGCGCACCCTTTTACTGTTTTGAAGGAGACCTCTCGGCAGGGTTCCTTTCACCTGATGGGCACATCGCGTTCATCACCGAGGAAGAATTATTTGGGAAAGGCATCCGGCATCGTCCCCACGCAAAATCTCCCACTGCCAAATTTTTCTCATCGCTGGAGGATCTGAAAGAAGGCGATCTCGTCGTCCATCTCCAACATGGGATTGGACGGTATCTGGGTTTGCGCCGTTTGGAGGTCCAAGGCTGTACCAGTGATTATTTGCTGTTGCAATTCGGTGGAACCGATACCCTGTATGTCCCGCTGGACCGCCTGAACCACATCCACCGCTATCGAGGAGCGGAACAACGGTCTCCCAGATTGGATCGCTTGGGAGGTACGGCTTGGGGCAAAACCAAGGCGAAAATCAAAAAGGGCATCGAGGATATGACCGAGGAACTCGTTGAACTCTATGCCAACCGGGAAGTAGCCAGACGAACCGCGTATCAGGAGGACACTCTCTTGGTGCATGAATTTGAAGCGGGGTTTGAATATGAAGAAACGCCTGACCAACTTCGAGCCATTGAAGAAATAGGCCGAGATATGGAATCCCCGAAACCCATGGACCGCCTGGTCTGCGGAGATGTGGGATACGGCAAAACGGAGGTCGCCATGCGTGCCGCCTTTAAGGCGATCCAGGCCAACCGGCAGGTGGCCGTCCTGGTTCCCACGACCTTGCTGGCTCAACAACATTTTGAAAATTTTTCAATACGGTTTGCTCCGTTCCCGGTCAAAATCGGTATTTTGTCACGCTTTCAATCAGCCAATGAGATCAAAGCGACACTGAAAGATCTGGCTGCCGGCCTGATCGACATTGTGATCGGGACGCATCGGGTCGTACAGAAAGATGTCGTCTTTAAACAATTGGGCTTGGTGGTTATCGATGAGGAACAATGGTTTGGCGTCCGCCATAAAGAACGGCTGAAGCAACTCCGGACCCAAGTCGATGTGCTCACGCTGTCCGCAACCCCAATCCCCCGAACTCTGCAAATGGCCTTTTCAGGAGTGAGAGACTTATCCGTCATTGAGACCGCGCCACCGGGTCGTTTGGCGGTGGAAACCCAGGTCCTCCGGTTTGATCCGACCGTGGTACGAGAGGCCATCGCCCGGGAACTCGCTCGGGGAGGGCAGGTGTACTACGTGCACAATCGAGTGGAAACCATGGAGCAAACCGGAGCCTGGTTACAAGATCTGGTTCCGGAAGCACGGGTATTGATGGCACATGGCCAAATGAATGAACAATTGTTGGAACGTGTGATGTTACGATTTTTTCACCAGGAAGCCGATGTCCTGCTGGCCTCTGCCATCATTCAATCAGGGTTGGATATTCCAAGCGCGAACACCATCCTGGTTGAGCGGGCGGATTTATTCGGGCTTTCCCAGTTGTATCAACTCCGCGGACGTGTCGGGCGAAGCGGGCAACAAGCTTTTGCCTACCTCTTCATTCCAAACGAGGAAACCCTGAGTACAGATGCACAAAAACGCATGAATGCTATTCAAGAATTTGCGGAACTTGGCTCCGGGTTTCGGATCGCGGCCGCTGACCTTGAAATCCGTGGAGCGGGAAATTTACTCGGGAAACAACAGTCCGGCAATATCGCCGCCGTCGGGTTGGACCTGTACTTACAAATGGTGGAGCAGGCTGTTCAGCAGCTTAAGGGCCAGGAAGTGGAGGAAGAATGGGAACCCACCCTTCAACTTGATGTCTCAGCCTTCATTCCCGAAGAATATGTGGAAGACGCCTCTCAGCGCCTTGGACTCTATAAACGATTATCTGCGAGTGAACGGTTAGGAGATTTGGCCCTATTATATGGGGAGACGCTTGACCGGTTTGGATCGCCCCCTACCGCCATGGAACGCCTATTTGAAGTCATGCAGATCAAAGTGTTGGCCAAGGCCCTCCAACTCGAGTATGTCGAAGTCCGGGGCGGGCTTATGAACATGCGCTTTCATGAACGGGCCAAACTCCCGGAACAAGGCATCCGTGCGTTGATGGACGGCTGGAAAGATCGTCTGGACTGTCTTTCTCCTCGTGCCTATCGCTTGACCCTTCCCGAACAGGATTGGGCCTCCATGTACCCCAGGGCCAATACGATATTACAAGAACTCTATCAGTCGGTGGCCAAAGAGGAAGTGAAAATCTGACATGAAGAGCGTGCGCGTATGTGTGAAAGGCTGCTCTTCACACATGCTCATCGTCTGGGTGGTGGCGTGCCTTCTCTTCTTTCCTGGCGTAGGCTTGAGTCTGACTGACCGGATTATTGCGGTGGTGAATAAAGAGGTGATTACCTGGTCCGATCTGGATAAGGAAATACGGGACGAGTACAAGCGCTTGACCGCCAAATATCACGGAGAGGAACTGGACCGCCGATACCACCAAAAACAACGAGAAGTCCTAAACAAAATCATAGATGATCGGCTCCAAATTCAAGAAGCCCAAGCCAAGGGGGTCACCATCACCCAGGACGAGATTGATGCCGCTTTACGGCGAACCCCCCTGCCACCCACCCAAACCGAAGAAGAATTCGGGCATCAAATGCTCCTGAAAAAACTCTTTGACTTCGAAGTTCGCCGAAACGTCGTTGTCGAGGAGGAAGAAATTCAACGGTATTATGACGCCAACCCAACTCTGTTTCTCACATCCCCTCACTACCGACTCAAACAATGCCTGATAGCCGGAAAGGAAGAAGTTGAACGCGAGCGAGCAAAGAACAAAGCCCAAACCATGTATGCCGCATGGACTCCGAATACCTCCTTAGAGGACCTCGCCACCAGTCATTTCGAGCAAGTGCATGAATTGGGATGGGTGCGGGAAAACGAATTATTGGCCCCTCTGAAGCAGGTAGTCAAGGAACTGAAACCGGGACAGATCTCGGCCCCCATTGAAACCCTCTTAGGATTTCACCTCGTCATGGTGGAAGAAATTCAACAACCTCAACCGCTCCCCCTTGAAGCCGTTGAACGGGATATCCGTGGGATGCTTACGAAGCAACATTCCGAGGAAGCGTATCGGAATTGGCTTGCCGATATAAAACAAAAAGCCTTCATCGATGTGAGGCTTAAATAGCGGTTCTCATTCCACCGCTGATGGCTCAAGACCTTCTCCCATCACGAATCCCAATCACTCTCCATCCTACACCTGGTCAAAACGCCGATAGGTTTTTTGGGCCAGATTATAAATCTCAATAAACCCTGCAGACGCATTCTGGTTGAAACTCGCATCCTTATTAAAAGTGGCCAAATTGGCATCAAATAAGGAATAGGGGGATGTCATCGCGACCACATCAGCTTTTCCTTTAAACAGCTTTACTTTCACCGTTCCCTTCACACGCTGGTTGGCGGAATCCTGAAAAGCATGGATGGCATCCATTGACGGATCAAACCATTTGGCGCCATAACAGGTGTACGCCCACTTTTCATCAATGAATTTTTTCAGTTCGTTTAAGTCACGGGTATTGACGAGTTTTTCCAGATTAAAATGCGCTTTGATGAGAATTTCCGCTCCTGGAGCTTCATACACACCACGAACCTTCAACCCGACTAAGCGGTCCTCCGTCAAATGCACAATGCCGACCCCATGCCTTGCCCCTACAGCATTGGCGCGTTCAATGACCTGGCAAAGAGAAAGATCCTCACCATTGATTGAACAAGGGATTCCTTTGTTGAACCCGACTTCGACAATTTCCGGTTCATCCGGTGCCTGTTCCGGGGGAATGCACACCTGCAGAAACTTCCGTAAATCAGGAATACAGGCCGGATCCTCAATATCCCCTCCCTCATTGGTCGAGCCCCACATATTGTCATCATGCGAATATAGGTACTCTTTATTTTGTTTAATGGGAATATTGTGTTGTTTGGCATAATCAATCTGTTCATCCCGGCCCATACTCCATTCACGTACCGGAGCGATCACCTTCATCGTGGCATCCAACGTCGTGATGTAATTTTCAAAGCGAACCTGGTCATTCCCTTTTCCCGTTGAGCCGTGAGCAATAACCTTGATTCCCCGCTCCTTGGCCACACGAACGGCAATTTCAGAAAGCGTCACCCGGGCAAGGGGAGTCGAGAGAGGATATCCCCCCTGGTAATCCGCATTGGCTTTAATGGCTCGAGACAGCAATTTTTCAGCAAATTCTTCTCTGGCGTCAATGACCACCGCCTCCTCGGCACCGAGTTTGATCGCCTTGGCTTTGACCGCTTCAAGGTCCTCATGTAATTGGCCCACATCGACGGTAAGTGCCACGATGGAACAGGCATAGGCTTCCTGAATCCATTTGAGCATAATGGAGGTATCCAGCCCTCCGGAGTAAAGTAAAACACACCTGTCAAAAGTTCCCTTTTTGGCTTCGTGAGATGCAATTTTCTGATACGTGATTTTTGAGTCCATGCCGTGTTCACCTAAAATAAGGTTGTGTAGATTTATTGAGCCCCCACCATGCGTTCCACCGCAAGCGCTCGCTTTTTTATTGGATAATAACTCAAGAAGATGAAGGAATTCGATGTTAGACGGTGATATATCGATCGACTACGGCGGCACCCACCGCATCACCCCAGACATTCACTGCCGTTCGAAACCGATCAATCAACCAGTCAATCGCCAAGAGGAGTCCAAGCCCCTCGAGTGGAAGCCCGACGGCCTGTAACACCACGACCATTGTGACCAGGCCGGCCTCAGGGATCCCTGCCGCACCAATCGCGGATACCGTCGCCACCACAGACAGAACAAGAAGCGCCCCAACAATTAACTCAATTCCCCAGGCCTGGGCAATAAACACGGCAGCCACCGCTTCATACAAGGCCGACCCATCCATATTGACCGTCGCGCCAACGGGAAGGACAAACCGACTTGATCGACTGCTCACTCCAGCACGTTCCACCCCTTCAATTGTCAGCGGCAAGGTGGCAGATGAGCTCGCGGTCGCAAACGCACTCGTCAGGGCTGCGCCAAGAGCACGCACATAGGTCAAAGGATTCCGTTGACCTCCAAAATGCAAGATGAGCCCAAGAATGATTCCTGCATGGATGGCCAGGCCCAGCAGTACGGTGATCGTGAATAATCCTAAACCAACCAACAGTGCGATTATACCGTCAAGGCCTCCAGCATTGGCCAATCGCCCTGCCACCAAGCCAAACACGCCAATGGGACCGACCCACATAACGAGGTGAACCAACTTCATGATCGCCCCAAACACCCCTTCGAAAAAATTGAGAACCAATCTACCATTTTCTCCCACCGTCGTGAGAGCCGCCCCGAAAGCCAACGAAAATATCACCAAAG